>JAEZID010000401.1 GCA_023416195.1 Pseudomonadota bacterium
CGGCGAACCAGGAGCCGAACAGGACCAGCGGCATCGCGGCGTAGACGACCAGCCCCAGCGCGATGGTCAGGACGCCCACGGGGTGGACGCGCAGCGCCCCGCTCCACAGGCCCCACAGCACGCCGATGCCGACCGCCGCGCCGGTGACGTAGCCGACCGCGTCGGCGTAGGCGCCGAACAGGAAGTCGAAGCCCATCAGCTTGGCCGTACCGACCCACATCACCGCGTCGGCGTAGCCGGATGATGGACTCATCAGCAGCAGCGGCGGCACGACGAGGAACGGCAGCGCAAAGGCCAGCAGGTCCGGCATCGCACGGCGCGACATTGCCTGAAAGGGCCGGCGCCAGTCGCCCGATCCCATCAGGCGCCACGCCTCGGAGCACAGAAGCGTCATCCCGTACAGGCCCAGCGCGAACAGGTGCGAGGCGAACAGCACGAGCACGAAGACCAGCGAAACCAGCCCGCGCACCCAGGGTCCACGGTCCGCCAGGCCGATCCACAGCGCGATTCCCCACAGCGCTAACCCAAGCCCGAACAAATAGTTGAACAGGCCCATGTAGGTGGACATGGTGTAGAGGAACAGCGTGCCGGCCAGCGCCCCCAGCTCCAGCCGGCCCCAGACCGCGCGGTAGAGCGCCATGGTTCCGGTGACCAGCAGCAGGTAGCTGGCGGTGACGAAAAGCTTGCAGGCCGTGTGCAGCCCGACCAGCAGGGCCAGCGGCGGCACCAGGAAATCCATCACGAGGTTGGGCACGATGGCCCAGCGGATCGTGTAGTACTGCTGAAGCGGAACGTCCTGATCCAGGTAGGTCAGGGCGTACATCCGCGTGACGTGGTTGACGTAGTCGCCCAGCGCCGGGATCTCGAACATCCAGACGGGGACCACCGCCGCGACCAGGGCCAGCAGGGCCGCCGGCCACAGCAGCGCGGCGTCGGAACGGGCCGGGGCGTGCCAGCCGAGGCTGTCCTGGTTCAGCATGAGGCGGGCTCCTCCGGGGGCGGGACGATGGCGAGCGCGGGGGCGGAGCGGAGATCGTCCGGGTAGCGGTTGCGCAGGCCGGCGCGGTAGTCGGTCCAGAATCCGCGCAGTCCCTTCAGGTCGAAACGCCGGTGGACGAGGAAATACAGTGTGTATTTCGCCATCATGCGGGCGATGGCCTCGCGCTCGTAGGTCGCGTGGATGTAGCCCATGTTGCGGAAGAAGTAGGTGGTGCGGTTCGCCGGCATCTCCTCCACGGTACCGAGCAGGCCGCCGGCCAGCGGCCTCTGGGTGCGGCGGTTGCGCGGGTGGACGTGGCGGGCGTGCACGGCGGTGCCGTCCTTCAGCCCGGCGCGGCGGGCGCGGAGCGTGAACTCCCACTCGTCGCCCCAGATAAACATCTCGCGCTTGACGTTGCCGATTTGCTCGAACACCCGGCGGCGCAGCATGGTGCCGTTGAACAGCGCGATGGCGCCGGGGACGATCCCGTCGCGGGCCGAGGCGACGAAGCTCGCCGCGCGGGTGTGGCCGTGCATGGCGAAGGCGAGGTCGGCCTGATCCTCCGCCGCCACGACCATCGGGCCGACGAGGTCAAGGTCGTGCCGCTCGCCCTGGCGCAGCAGTTCGGCCAGCGCGCCGGGCGCCGGGATGCCGTCGTCATCGGTGCTCCAGATCCATTCCGCGCCGAAGCGCAGCGCCGTTTCGAAAGCCGTGTGGTAGGCCCCGGCCGAGCCGACGTTGGGTTGGCGGACGACGATCAGTTCGGGGATGCGCTCGCGCTGTTCGGCCAGCCACTCCGCCGTGCCGTCGGTGGAGCCGTTGTCCACCACGACGATGCGGCCGGGCCTCGGCACCTGGGCGTGGATGGCCGCGACGCAGCCGCGCAGCAGCGGCAGCCGGTTGTGCGTGACGACGACCGCGATCACCGGTGCGGCGGCGCCGGGCGGCGCGCCGCTGGGCGTGAGGGCTTCGGGCATGCGGATCGGCTCTCCGTCTTGTGCCGGACGACTGGAAGCGGCGAGGCGCGGCCACGGCAGGGCCGCCGCCGGGGCAGCCCGCCGCGCACAAGCCCAAGGTTTTCGCTGAGTCAGGTCCGGGCAATGATCCGGACGGAGAGGCGCCCCGTCTTTCGCATAGCGCGGAATCCCCAGGGATCCGCCGGACGCAGCCCCATCAGACGAGGCGCATCCAACCGGTGCCCCACAGCCAGAGAACCGCGAACCCCATGGACAGCAGCGTCATGGGAACGCCGCAACGGGCATGCTCGACGAAGCCCAGCCGGACGCCGGACGCCTCCGCCCGCTCGGCCACGATGATGTTGGCGAGGCTGCCGGGAAGCAGGAGATTGCCGGCAAGGGTGGAGAGAACCGCCAGACCGTAGAGCGCGCCTTCCGGCGGCGACGGCCACGCGGACAGCAGCAGGATCACGGCGGGCACGTTGCCGATGCTGTTGCTCGCCACCAGCGCCAGCGGCGCCATCACCGCCAGCCGGTCGGGCAGCAGGCCCGCCCCCTCCAGCCAGCCGACCAGCTCGGCGGGAAGGCCGGTCAGGCCCAGCGCGTGGTTGACCGCGAACAGGGCGGCGAACAGCACCAGCAGATGCCAGTCCACCACCCCCAGCATCCCGCGCGTGGCGAGCCGCCGGCTGACCAGCATGGCCCCGGCGACCAGCAGCACGCCCGTCTCGTGCGGCAGCGGCGTCGCGAACAGAGCCAGCAGGGCGGCGGTTGCGATCACCGCCTTGGCCAGCTGGGCGCGGTCCAGCGCGACGGGTTCGGTGGCGTGGTCGCTGGTGGGCAGGCCGAAACGCTTGCGCCACACCAGCCAAACCACCCCATAGACCAGCGCCAGGCCGACCAGCGCCGGCACCCCGCAGACGCTGAGGAAACGCCAGAAGTCGAGGTGGCCCATCTGCCCGATCAGGATGTTCTGCGGGTTGCCGATGACCGTCGCGGCCGAACCGGCGTTGGCGGCCCCGGCCAACGCGATCAGGTAAGGGCGGGGGTCCAGGCCGCGCGCCATCAGCCCGACGCAGAGCATCGGCGTCATGGCGAAGACCACCACGTCGTTGGCGAGCACCGCCGACAGGCCCCCGGCCACGACGACGGTCACGGCGAGAAGGCGGGCGGGCGAGCGGGCTCCTTGCGCCACCCGCAGGGCGCACCAGTCGTAGAAGCCGCTGGCCGCATACTGCGCCGACAGCACCATCAGCCCGAACAGGATGAAGATGGTCGGGAAGTCGATGGCCTCGACCACCTGACGGGAATCGAGCGCGCCGATGCCCAGAAGCACAATCGCGGCGACGAGCGCGATGCCCGTGCGGTCGATGCGGAGTCCGGGAAAACGGCCCAGCGCCATGCCCAGATAGGTGGCGGTGAACAGGGCGACGATGGTGGCGGTCATGGGACGTCAGGGCGGCAAGCGGAGGGAGGCCCCTCTATAGCTCACGCCAGCGTCACCGTCGTCCCCTCGCGTGCGGCGAAGCAGTCGGGAAATTCCGCGCGGGCGGCGGCCTCGATGGCCGCCATGGCCTCGTCGTCGTGGTCGGGGTCGTGGTGGAAGAGGACGAGGCGCTTCACGCCCGCCGCACGGGCCAGCCGGACGCCCTCGTCCCAGGTGGAATGGCCCCAGCCGACGCGCTGCCGCCATTCCTCCTCCGTGTAGGTGGAATCGTAGAGGACGAGGTCGGCGCCGGCGATCAGGTCCAGCACGTTCCGGTCGGGCTGGCCCGGCACATGCTCCGTGTCGGTCACATAGACGAAGCTCTTGCCCGCATAGTCGATGCGGTAGCCGGTGGCGCCGTCCGGGTGGTTCAGCGGCGCCGTGCGCACCTGGATGCCGCCCTCCAGCGGAAAGCTGTCCCCCGCCGCGATCTCCACGAAGCTGATGTCGCCGCCCATGGTGCGCAGGGGCACAGGAAACAGCGGCCGTTCCATCTGGCGGGCCATCACCGCCTCGATGCTCGGGTTGCCGGAAAGATGGCCCGAGACGATGCGCAGCCGGAAGCCCCTGGTGTAGGCCGGCGCGAAGAAGGGAAAGCCGCTGATGTGGTCGAGGTGCGTGTGGCTGAGCAGAAGCGTGGCCTCGGTGGCGCCCGCCTTCAGCCAATGCTTGCCCAGCGCGCGGATGCCGGTCCCGGCGTCGATCACGATGCGGCGGTCCCCGGCCGTCACCTCGACGCAACTGGTGTTGCCGCCATACCCCATGTACGAGGGAATCGGGCACGGAACGGTGCCGCGCACCCCCCAGAAGGTGACCGAGAACCCCATGCGCCCCTCGCACCGTGGCGCCGGTCCAGCAACCGGCACCATGACAGTTTAGCACGGTTTCGGGACGGCGCGGTGCCGGTCGTCGCAGGCTTGCCCGTCTCCGAAGAGGGGGCGCAATCCCCGCCCGAACGGGAAAGCGTCAATTCGACGCCAGGATCCTCTCGATCAGCCGGCCGCAATCCGCCTGGTTGTCACAACCATGGCAAGCGTTGTCGGCGCAATCCAGAGCCGTCTTGAGGACCGCCAGACGGGTCAGAACGCTCCGCTTCGACTCCTTGGAAATGACATCGGTGTGCAGAACGTCGTTGACCGCCTCCCGGATGACATCGATCCCCCGCCCCTGCTCTTGAAGACTTGCGCTTATTACTTGCATGCGGGTGTCCTCATTTGAAAATGAATACCACCATATGCATGTTTCACGCGCGTGTCAGGATTGAAATCCGGCACCGGAAAATTGATATATGAGAAACGTCTAGGTTCGACCGTCGAAGGCGTCCTGCACGATGACGCCATACCAGCCCAGCCCTTTGTAGGTCTCATAGCCGGGCGTCAGCGCGAAACCCACGACGTGGCCCTTGTCGTCGGAATAGCTGCCGTGGCTGTGACCGTCGGTCCGCAGGGGATAGGTTTCCGACAGCACGCCGCGCCTGTCGGACGCGGCGATGACGCGGTGCTTGCGGTCCACCAGAAGGCAGCGGGTCGTGGCCCGCTCCTCGTCGGTCAGGCGCACGGTATCGACGACGCCCTGCGACTGCCCCTGCCAGTCGAAGAAGATGCCGAGCACACCGGTGATGGCGCCGTTCTCCTCCCCGCCTTCGCGGATGGCGGTGGCGTAGGTGGCGACCGTGCGGCGATCGAGCAGGTCGTTTTCGGCGATGTCGGCGACCGCGAATTCCCCGCCGTTGCGGGTCGCCATGGCGTCGCGGAACCACGGCTCGTTGGCGACGGAACTGCCGACGACGCGGTGGTAGCGGTCCTGCCGGCCATGCGCCTGCACGATGCCGCGCGTGTCCACGACCCAGAGGTCGCTGTAGACCGTGTAGGCACCGAGAATGACGCCGAGCCGCTTGGCGGCGTGGGCGCGATTCTCCGCCGTGGGGTTGGCGGCGCATTCGACCACGGCGCTGTCGGTCGCCCACCAGCGCACATCGCACGACCGTTCGAACAGATTGCGGTCGATGATGTCGATCATGTTCAACGCCAGATCGGCCAGCCGTCCGCCGCGCAGCTGCGACACCAGCCGCTGACCCAGCGTGTTCAGTTCGTCGGTCTGCACGGCCATCTGGCTTCGCAGTTCGCTGTTGATGGCGGTGATCCGCTCGGAAATGCCCTTGACCTCCTGGGCCACCACGGCGAAGCCGCGCCCGGACTCGCCCGCACGCATCGCCTCGATCAGCGCGTTCAGCGCCAGGATTTTGGTCGTGTTGGTAACGGCCTGAATTTCGTCCATCTTGCGGGCGGCAAGATCGGACACGGCGCGCGAAAGAGCCACGATACGCTCGGGCATGGATGATCACCTCCGAAGTCTATCGGCGACGACTCCCCTCGACGGCCGCGCAGCCATTCCGCTGGCCCGTTCAATCGTCCGCAATCCACCCATACGTATTTTCAGAAAACAATCGAGAACTTCAACAATTAACCTTACATAAATTAAGGAATTTTCCTGCGGCGCAATGTCATACGGCCGGCGCATGAATGGTTCATGTTTCGTCCGGCCGTATGACCCTCTCGCACATGGCTGCGCCATGTGCTGCCGGGTTTGAACCAAAGGCGTTTGATGGAAGACATCAAACGCCTTCGGTATCATACGGCCGGCGCATGAGCGTTTCATGCTCCGCCGGCCGTATGGTCCTGTCTCACGCTGCGCCGCAACGTGCTGTCGGCATCAAACCTTATAGGCCACGCGCAGGCCGCCCCAGTGGCGTCCACGGACGGTGATGGGCGCGGAAACGTCCTTCATCAGCACGAACTTGCCGCCGCCCATGTCGCGGCGATAGGTCTGCAACAGGAACGGCTTGGTGTTGCGCCCGGCGGCCAGCCCGACGCGGTCGTTGAAGATGCGGCGGTTGCGGCAATTCGCGGCGTTCCACACCGGGTCGGCGCCCTGCGGCTGGCTGAATTTCCGGTTGTGGGTCGGCAGGTAGCCGTTGGTGTCCAGCGCCACGCAGAAGACGATGCGGTCGTTCTGGCTCAGCACCGGTTCCTGAATTCCCGGCAGCACGCGGTCGCAGAACTGGGTGAAACGCGCCATGTGCTGCTGCGGGTTGGAGCCGGCGATCGGCTGGTAGGCCCGGTCGAACAGGTCGGCCTCGCTGACCTCGCCGCGCGCCAACGCGTCCTCGAAGTTGGCGGAGATCTTGGACGCCGCCTCGCGCACCAGCCGGATGAAGGGCGTGTCCACCGTCTCCACGTCCAGTTCGGCGGTGATGCCGATCAGGCGCTCGCTCATGCCCAGCAGGTTGTTCACGCGGTCGCGCGCCTGGGCCAGATTCTCGCTGGACAACTGCACGCCGACGGCGAGATCGGTGATCTCGCGCTCCAGCTCGTCGCAGTTGGCGCCGATCTCGGACGAAGCGGCGTCGATCTTGTCGGTCTCGTTGTGCAACTCGTTCATGGCGCGGCCGACCGTTTCGATCACCGTGCCGATGGCCGTTGTCCCCTCGCTGACCGCGCGCGCCTTGCTGGCGCTGGCCGAGCTTTCGGTCATCAGCCGTTGCGCCTGGTCGTTCAGGTATTTCAGCGTGGAGTCGATCTCCGTCGTCGCCTCGCTGGTCTTCTTGGAGAGCGCCTTCACCTCGTTGGCGACGACGGCGAAGCCGCGCCCGGCCTCGCCCGCGCGGGCGGCCTCGATGGTGGCGTTCAGCGCCAGCAGGTTGGTCTGCTTGGCGATGGCGAAGATTTCCTTGGCGACCCGGCCGACGCGGTCCAGCGCCTCCTGAAGGCCGGCGATCTGCCCTTCCATGCCGCCGACGGCGGCGACCAGGGAATGGATGTCGGCCATCGACCGCTGCACACGGTCGTGGGAGGATTCAACCTCCTGGCGAGCCTGTTCGGTCACGTTGCGCGCCACCAGGGAGGCGGCGGAGATGCGCATCGTGCTTTGGGACATTTTCGTCCCGGTTTCGCGCAGCTGGGCAAAAACATTGGCTTGATGGCCGAGACGGCCGTTAACGTCTTCGACGTGCCCCGCGATGTCCGCGATCTCGATGCCGAGGTTGCCGGCTTCGGAGGCAATGTCCGCGATCAGATGCCCGCGATTGCCGAGCGCACTGTCCATTTCTACCGCCGTTTTTATGGTGAGAGTTTGTCGAACGCTTACCCCCCGTGGCAAGTATTGCCCGATTCTTGCAATTCCGCAACACCATAGGGGGTAAAACCACTCTCCGTCTTTCGTATGTCACGCCTTCTGGTGGAAAATCACCGCTCAGCCGAAGCCGCCTTCGGCAATCCGGTTGTCCAAGCGCTCGTCCGCAAGCCCGGCCGGCTCCTGATGGATGGTGACTTCGGCGTTGGAGAAGGCCTCGCGCAGTTCGGTCTCGATCCGGTCGGCGATGCCGTGCGCGACGGCCACCGTCAGTTGCGGGTCGAGTTCCAGGTGAAATTCGATGAAAACGCCGATGCCCGTGCTGCGCGTGCGCAGATCGTGCATGCCGCGCGCGTCGCTATGGGCCTTGACCAGGGCGGCGATGCGGGCGCGATCCTCCTCCGGCAGTTCGCGGTCCATCAGGACGTTCAGCGCCTCCTTCCCCACGCCCCGCGCGCCATTCAGCAGGAAGGCGGCGATGCCCAGCCCGAACAGCGGGTCGAACGCCCCGATGCCGGTCCAGCCGGTCAGCAGGATGGCGGTGATGACCGCCGCGTTCATCAGCAGATCGCCGGAATAATGCAGCCGGTCCGCCCCGACGGCGACCGATCCCGTCTGTTTGACGACGTGGCGCTGGAAGGCGATCAGGCCGGCGGTCAGGACGATGGACAGCAGCATGACGCCGATGCCCACCGCCCCTTCCCCGATCGGTTCGGGACGGATGAGGCGGCGCACCGCCTCGATCGTCAGGAACAGGGCCGAGCCGCCGATGAAGGCCGCCTGGGCCAGCGCCGCCAGCGCCTCCGCCTTGCCGTGGCCGAAGCGGTGCGCCCGGTCGGGCGGGCGCAGCGCCGTGTGCACCCCCAGCAGGGTCACCACCGAAGCCATCAGGTCGGTGCTGGAATCGATCAGCGACGACAGGATGCTGACCGAATCGGTCGTCAGATAGGCGGCCAGCTTCGCTGCGATCAGCACCGCCGCCACCGACACGCTGGCGTAGGTGGCGTGCCGGCGCAGCCGGTCGGTGTGCGCCTCGGTCATCAAACCCTTGTCCCTCCCGGCCCTTCTTCAGCGGATCCGGGAGAAGTCTTAGGGGTAAAGCCGCTCCGTCGTCCACCGCGCCGGAGTCGCATCAGGATTGCCCTCCCGGGTGTAAAGGACGCGTTCGTGCAGGCGGAAGGGACGGTCCTGCCAGAACTCGATCCGGCGGGGCAGGATGCGGAAGCCGGTCCAGTGCGGCGGGCGCGGCACATGGCCGATGGCGAACTTGGCGGCGAACTGGGCCACGCGCTTTTCCAGCTCCCACCGGCCTTCAAGCGGGCGCGACTGCTGCGACGCCCAGGCGCCGATGCGGCTTTCGCGCGGGCGGCTTTCGAAATAGGCGTCGGCCTCGGCGTCGGTGACCGTCTCCACCGCGCCCTCGACGCGCACCTGACGCTTCAGCGTCTTCCAGTGGAAGCACAGGGCGGCGTTGGGGTTGGCCAGAAGCTGCTCGCCCTTGCGGCTTTCGGTGTTGGTGTAGAAGACGAATCCGCGCGGGTCGATCCCCTTCAGCAGCACCATGCGCAGGGACGGCACGCCGTTCGCGTCGGCCGTGGCCAGCGCCATGGCGTTGGGGTCGTTCGGCTCGCTTCGGCCCGCCTCCTCCATCCATTCCTGGAACAGCGCGTACGGGTCGCGGTCGGTGCTCTCACTCATGGCTGCCTCGTCTTGCCCCTTTTGCGGGAAGAAATGCCGGTCACGGCTTGGTCTCAACTCACAGGCCAATTCACAGATAGCATAAGCTCGCATATATGAGTGACCGCCGATGCGTCATCCGTCCGGCGCGGCGGCACCCGAACCTTTCGCCCAACCTTATCGAAGGCACTCTCGATGTTCGTGAAGAAGATGGTCCCGGCGGCGATGGCCATCGCCCTGCTCGCGGGGTGCGCCAGCAGCGGGAAGGACCAGGCCAAGACCGACGGCGGCGTGATCGGCGGCGCCATCGCCGCGCAGTACGGCACCGGCAACCCGAAGCTGGCGTCGCTGGGCGTCGGCCCCCTGCTCGGCGCCTTCATCGGCAAGGACGTCGCCGCCGGCCTCGACAAGACCGACCAGGCGCAGGCCGAGGTCGCCGCGCGCCGCGCCTACGGCGGGCTGATCGGCGAGAAGGCCGGCTGGACCAACCCGCAGACGGGCAACTCCGGCGCGATCACCTCGATCCGCGATGGGTACAACAACGCCGGCCAGTATTGCCGGGAGTATCAGCAGACCGTGACCGTCAAGGGCACCACGGAGTTGGCGTACGGAACCGCTTGCAAACAGCCCGACGGTGCGTGGAAGATCGTCGCCAATTCGTAACCATCAGTCCCTGGTTTCCGGGGTGGGAAGTCCTTGTCCGTGTCCAACGCGCGCGATCCGTATCACATCCTCGGCCTCAGCCGCTCGGCGAGTTCCGATGACATCAAAAAGGCGTATCGCAAGCTCGCCAAGGAACACCACCCCGACCTGAAGCCGGGCAACGCCGCCAACGAGGATCGCTTCAAGGAGATCTCGGCCGCCTACACGCTGCTGTCCGATCCCGAGAAGCGCGCCCGCTTCGACCGGGGCGAGATCGACGCCTCCGGCCAGGAGCGGCACCACGGATTCGGCGGCCGCGGCCACGCCTATTCCAACCGCGGCCGGGCCTACAGCAACGCCGACGATTCCTTCTTCGGCGGTGGGGGCGGCGGCGGTGACGACTGGTTCTCCGACCTGTTCGGCGGCGGCCGGCGGCGCGGCGGCGGCGGGACCGGCGGATCGTCGTCGGGCGGGCCGAAGGCGCGCGGCACGGACATCTCCTATTCCGTCACGGTGTCCTTCATCGACGCCGCGCAGGGCGCCAAGCGCCGCATCAACCTGTCCAGCGGCAAGAGCATCGACGTCACCATCCCGCCGGGGACGGAGGACCAGCAGAAGCTGCGCCTGAAGGGCCAGGGCCTGCCGGGCATGGGCGGCCTGCCGGCCGGCGACGCCATCATCGAGGTGCATGTCGAGGCGCACCCCTTCTTCACCCGCCAGGACGGCGACATCCATGTCGAGGTGCCGATCACGCTGAACGAGGCGGTTCTCGGCGCCACCATCCGCGTGCCGACGGTCAGCGGCCCGGTGGCGGTGAAGGTGCCGCCGGGGTCGAACACCGGCGCCACCCTGCGGCTGCGCGGCAAGGGCGTGGTCAATCAGAAGACCAAGCAGGCCGGCGACCAGTATGTGAAGCTGAAGGTCGTCCTGCCCGACCCGCCCGACGCGGAGCTGGTGAAGTTCGTCGAGGAGTGGGCCAAGACGCGCAGCTACGACGTGCGCCGGAAGGCGGGGCTGGAGTAGGTCCCTCCCCCGCCGCCGGTGTCAAAGAAAAGGCCGGCGCCGAAAGCGGTTGATGCGGTCGCCGCATGCATTCATCAATTGTCGCGAATTGCCGGAAACGGCCTTCGCACATGCCGTAGGATGCCATGCCGCAGATCCCGAAAAAGGTACTTGTCGCCCTCGCCGCTATTGCCGCGCTTCTGCTTGGCTGGTTTGCCTTCGCGGCGTGGTCCGACTATTCCCGCACAAGCGCGGAGGAACCCGCGACCTACAGCGACTTCGTCGCGGCGGCCGAACGGGGCGAGGTCGCCTCGGTCCTGTTCGGCGGCGGGGCCGCGCATGTGACGACCCTGGACGGCAAGCGCCTGCGCGTCGTCGGGCCGGTGTCGGACGACCTGCTGAAGGAGCTGCGCGGGCGCAAGGTCGCCATCTCCTTCGATGACGGGCCGGGCGGGCTGGTGCCGCAGACCGTGACGGTGCTGGACAAGCTGGCGCCCTTCCTCGTCATCGGCCTGCTGATCGGCGCGCTGCTGCTGAGCGGCGGGCAGTTCATGGGCATGGGCCGGGCCACCCGCGTCCGCCCGCGCGACACCCGCACGGTGTTCGCCGACGTGGCCGGCGTGGACGAGGCCAAGGAGGAACTGCGGGAGACCGTGGAGTTCCTGCGCGACCCGCGCCGCTTCGCCATGGCCGGCGCCCGCGTGCCGAAGGGCATCCTGCTGGTCGGCCCGCCGGGCACCGGCAAGACCATGCTGGCGAAGGCGGCGGCGGGCGAGGCGGGCGTGCCCTTCTTCACCGCGTCGGGGTCGGATTTCGTGGAGATGTTCGTCGGGCTGGGTGCGGCGCGCGTGCGCAACGTCTTCAAGACGGCGCGGGCCAACGCCCCCTGCCTGCTGTTCATCGACGAGGTGGACGCGCTGGCCGGCAAGCGCGGCGAGTCCAACTCCCACTCCGAGCGCGAGCAGACCCTGAACCAGTTGCTGGTCGAGATGGACGGCATCGTGGACGGCGGCGACGTGGTGGTGATCGCCGCCACCAACCGGGCCGAGATGCTGGACCCCGCCGTGACCCGGCCGGGCCGTTTCGACCGCCACATCCACGTCGGCCTGCCCGACGTGGCGGGGCGCGAGGCTATCCTGGGCGTGCACGCCGGCCGGCTGCAACTGGCCCCGGACGCCAGCATGCGGACGGTGGCGCGCGGCACGCCGGGCTTCTCCGGCGCGGAACTCGCCAACCTGACCAACGAGGCGGCGCTGTCGGCGGCGCGCAACGGGCGCGTGGTCGTCACCATGGCCGATTTCGAAGCGGCCAAGGACCGCGTCCTGCTGGGCAACGAGCGGCGCAGCCTCGCCCTGTCCGACCACGAGCGGCGCCTGACCGCCTATCACGAGGCCGGGCACGCGCTGGTCTCCATCCGCTGCCCGGAGGCCGACCCGATCCACAAGGCCACCATCATCCCGCGCGGCCGGGCGCTGGGCATGGTCGTCCGGCTGCCGGAAGGCGACCGCGTGTCGGTGTCGCGGGCCAAGCTGGAGGCCGACATCGCCGTCGCCATGGCCGGCCGCGCGGCGGAGGAGCTGATCTTCGGCCCGGACGCCGTGACCACCGGGGCGGAGGCCGACTTCCGCGCCGCCACCGACATGGCGCGCCGCATGGTCACCGCCTGGGGCATGAGCGAGGCCATCGGCTTCGTCGCCCACGCCGGCAACGACCCGGCGGCCGTGCGGTCGGAGCGCACCGCCTGGCG
>JAEZID010000450.1 GCA_023416195.1 Pseudomonadota bacterium
TGACCATCACGCCGGCGGTGCGCAACAGGATGTGAACGTCACCCCAAAGGCTCCACCCCAGGACATAGGCGGTGTCCATTTGCACCCGCCGCACATAATCCACGTCGTTGCGTCCGCTGACCTGCCAAAGCCCGGTCAGGCCCGGCCGGCAGCGGGTGTAGAAGGCGAAGCAGGCGTGGTAGCGGCAGACCTCCTCCTCCACGATGGGGCGGGGGCCGACCAGACTCATTTCCCCGGTCAGGACGTTGAACAGCTGCGGCAGTTCGTCCAGGCTGGTCCGGCGCAGGAGGTGGCCGATCCAGGTCACGCGGGGGTCGTTGCGCAGCTTGCGCGTCGCCTCCCACTCCGCGCGGGCCTCGGCGTTGCTCGCCAGGTGGGCGTCGAACGCCTCCTGCGCGTTGACGACCATGGAGCGGAACTTCCAGCAGGTGAAGCCGCGCCCGTCCGCTCCGATGCGCCGGTGTCCGAACACCGCCGGCCCGCCGTCGAAGGTGATCAGGATGCTCACAATCAGCATCAGCGGCCCGAACAGCACCAGCAGTCCCAGCGCCCCCACCACGTCGAACACCCGCTTCACACGATTGCCGTACAGCGGTTCGGCGAAGGGCAGGCGGGCGACCAGCTCCGCCGCCGACGCCGTGCCGGCCAGGGAGGCGGGGGAGAGCGGGGCCGCACCCAGCTGGATGGACTGCGGAATTGCCATCGATCCCTCATGCACGCTTGCGCTTCATCCGGGGGAGGCAACGCGCAGGGTGGCGCTCAAGGTCCGCTGAAAGGCTTGGCAGCCGGAGGGTCGGTGGCGGTACGCCCGCAGGTCGTCTTGAAACGGGAAGGAGCAACCCTTCTGCGAAATCAGCAAATCCGGGGAAGCTGCTCGCCCGACAGCCAGTCCACGATCCGCTTGCCGCCGAAACGCGTCTCCATCTGCACGAAGCGGTGCGCGTCCTCCACCACCGTGCCGACGATCGCGGCCTCCGCCCCCAGCGGGTGGGCGCGCATGGCGGCCAGCAGCCGGTCGGCGTCCCCGGCGGCGCAGATGGCGATCAGCTTGCCCTCGTTGGCGACGTAGAGCGGGTCGAGGCCCAGCAGCTCGCAGGCGGCGGCGACCTCGGGCCGGACGGGGATGTCGGCCTCGCGCAGCATCATGCCGACGCCGGACTGGTGGGCGATCTCGTTCAGCGTGGTGGCAAGCCCGCCGCGCGTCGGGTCGCGCAGCGCATGCACGTCCGGCACCGCCTCCACCATCGCGGCGACGAGGCCGTGCAGGGCGGCGCTGTCCGACCGGATGTCCGTCTCGAAGCGCAGGTTCTCGCGGGTGGACATGATGGCGACGCCATGGTCGCCCATGGTGCCGCTGACCAGGATCGCGTCGCCGGGCCGCGCGCGGTCGCCGGACGGCGCCACGCCCGGCGGCACCACGCCGATGCCGGTGGTGGTGATGAACACGCCGTCGCCCTTGCCGCGCTCGACGACCTTCGTATCGCCGGTGACGATGGACACGCCGGCCTCGCGCGCGGCGGCGGCCATGCTGTCCACCAGCCGCTTCAGGTCGGCCAGCGGGAATCCTTCCTCCAGGATGAAGCCGGCGGTGAGGTACAGCGGCTTCGCCCCGGCCATGGCGACGTCGTTCACCGTGCCGTGCACGGCCAGCGAACCGATGTCGCCGCCGGGGAAGAACAGCGGCGAGACCACGAAGCCGTCCGTCGTCATGACCATGCGCCCGGCCGGCAGGTCGAAGGCGGCCTGATCGTTGCCCTGGTCGAGCAGCGGGTTGGCGAAGGCCGCCGCGAACAGCTCCCGCACCAGCTGGGCCATGGCCTTGCCGCCCGACCCGTGGCTCATGTCCACGGCCCCCTGCGCGAGGTCGAGTTTGCGGGTGAACAGGCGGCGGTCGGTCATGACGGTCTTTCCGGTTTCAGGCGGCGGATTCGGTGGAGGCTTCGGCGGCGGGAATGGCGCCGGTCTCGGCCAGCAGGGCCAGCGTGCGTTCCGCCTCCTCCGGGTCCAGCTTGGACAGCGCGTAGCCGACATGGACGATGACGTAGTCGCCGACCTCCACCCCCTCGACCAGGGCCAGAGAGCAGGCGACCTTCACCCCGCCCAGGCTGACCGTGGCGCGGTCTTCGTCCAGCAGTTCGACGACGCGGGCGGGAACGGCAAGGCACATGGGTTCGGTCCTTCTACAAGGTTTGCGCGGCGACCCAGGCCTGACCCAGGCTGAGGCCGCCGTCGTTGGCCGGCGCTTGGCGGGGCAGCAGGGCGGCGATTCCGCGCCGCGCGAAGCCCTCCGTCACGCCTTCGGCCAGGACCGCGTTCATCAGGCAGCCGCCCGACAGCGCGATCCGGTCGAGCCGGCGGGCGGACAGAGCGGGCATCGCCCAGTCCACCAGCGCGGCGGCCAGCGTGCCATGGAACCGGTCGGCGCCCTCCTGCGCATTGATCTGCAACAAACTTTCCAAGAGCGGCGTGAGGTCCAGAACACGCAGGTCCAGAACGCCGCCGTCGATGCGCCAGCCGTCCTTGAGGACCGTTGGCGTCCGCACCAGCGATTCCAGAACCATCGGCGCTTCGCCCTCGAACCCGGCCACGGCGCGCACGCCCAGCAGGCCACAGGCGGCGTCGAACCAGCGCCCGCAGGAACTGGTCGGCGGTGCGTTGAACCCGCTTTCGATCAGCCGGCGCACGCCGTCCGCCGGGCCGCACCCCTGGAAACGCTCCACGATCTCGTCCGCCCGGCCCATGCGGGCGAGCGCCGCCGCGCCCATTCGCCAGGGCTGCCGCGCCGCCGCGTCGCCACCGGGCTGCGCCAACGCGGCAAGATGCCCGATCCGCTCGAAGCGCGCGCCGTCCACCAGCAGCAGTTCCCCGCCCCAGGACCCGCCGTCCGTCCCCAGCCCGAACC
>JAEZID010000377.1 GCA_023416195.1 Pseudomonadota bacterium
CTCGCCGACCATCTGCTGTCGCGCCGCCACAAGAAGTCGCGCCGCGCCGGCCAGGGCTTCGCCGAGCTGTCCGTCACCGACCGGCACAAGCTGCGCATCACCCTGAAGAAGCTGCGCTACGCGGCGGAGTTCTTCCGCAGCCTGTACGACGACAAGCCGGCGCGCCGCTACATCCAGCAGCTGTCCGCCTTCCAAGACGCGCTGGGCCACCTGAACGACGTGGCGACGGCGACCCGCCTGCTGCACGAACTGCACGACGACGGCAGCCGCCCCGAACCCGGCGAGCCGCGCGCCGCCGGCATCGTCATCGGCTGGCACGCGCGCGGCGTGATCGACGCCGAATCGACGCTGGTCGGCCTGTGGGAGGGCTTTGCCGGCGCGAAACCCTTCTGGTCAAAGCCCGAACGGCTGGCGTAGACTCGTCCGCTATGCGCACGATCCTGGTCGCCAACATCAAGGGTGGCTGCGGCAAGACCACCATCGCCACGCACCTCGCCGCCGCCTGCGCCGGAGCGGGGCACAGCACCGTGCTGGCCGACGTGGACCGCCAGCGTTCCGCGCTCGGCTGGCTCGACCGCCGTCCGGCCAGCGCGACGGCGCTGCTCGGCCTCGACTGGACCAAGGATGTCACCGGCACCCCGAAGGGCACCCGGCGCCTCGTCATCGACGCGCCGGCCGCGCTGAAGACCAAGCAGATCGAGGAACTGGTCAAGATGGCCGACCTCGTCGTCCTGCCGGTCCTCCCCGGCGCCTTCGACGAGCAGGCGACACGACGCTTCCTCGACAAGCTCGACGAGCTGAAGTCCATCGCCCGGAACAAGACGTCGGTCGCCGTGGTCGGCAACCGCCTACGCCCCCGCACCAAGGCCGCCGACCGCCTGGACCAGTTCCTCGGCGGGGTGGGCCATCGCGTGGTGACCCGCCTGCGCGACAGCCAAATCTACGCGGACGCCGCGGCCTCCGGCCTCAGCCTCTTCGACCTGACGGGGAAACGCGCGGCGGAGCACCGCGCCGATTGGGTCCCGCTGCTGGCGTACATCGACGAAGCGTAGGTTGGGTTGAGGCGCGGCCGGAACTCGGCGTGTTCACGCGTCGAGGGATGTTGGGGTTCGCGGGTGCTCAACCCAACATTCGCATTTGTAGGAGTATCGGATTGGCTTCTACAGCCAGCACCCGCGCGCTTGACATCATGCCAAATCAAGCATAATTTGACGGTAGGGCTGTCGTGACCCGGGCTCTAAAATCAGATCCGAATAAGGTTCTGAAAGAATAATTTTGGGATGGAAGTCGCTTCTTTCCGAAAAGGATTGGTCGTGAAAATCTCGCAACACTCAGCCTTTGGTGGGGGCTGTAAAGGTGAATTGCTCCCAAAGGAGGGGCTTATTTATGCTCTCTACGAAGAAAGAGGTGGTTTGGATCGCGTCCTCCCTTAAGGATCTTTCCCGCTTTCCGGACGACGTCAAACAAACCATGGGCTACGGCATTTTCCTGGCCCAGTCTGGCGACAAGCATCCCGATGCCAAACCTTTGAAGGGCTTCGGCGGGGCTGGTGTTCTGGAAATCGTGGACGATTACGACGGCGACACCTATCGCGCGGTGTACACCGTCAAGTTCGACGCATTTGTTTATGTCTTGCACGCCTTTCAGAAGAAATCGAAACGAGGCGCCGCAACGCCCCAGGCGGACATCGAGTTGATCAAGGCGCGTCTCAAGGCCGCGGAAGACGATCACCGTCGCCGGCAGGAGGATACTGGATGACCGATGTGACCCCCAGCAGCGGGAACGTGTTCGCGGATCTCAGCCTGGAGCAGGCCGAGGTTCATCTCGCCAAGGCGCGCATTGCGGCGGAAATCGGCCGCTTGATCCGCGAACGCGAACTGACCCAGAAGGATGCGGCGCAGCTTCTCGGCGTCGATCAGCCGAAGATTTCCGCCCTGATGCGCGGCAAGCTGACCGGCTTCACGCTCGACCGGCTGCTGCGCTTTCTGACGGATCTGGACTGCGACGTGGAGATCACCGTCCGGCCGGCAAAGCGAAAAGGCCAAGGGCACATCGCGGTGGCGGCCTGAAGATCCGCTCTCCCGCTGTTGCACTTTGCAACCCCCTGCGCAGCCGGGGAGCATCAAACGGTTGCGGCGCCGCCTCGATCCTCGTCAGCTGGAAGGGCCGGTAATTGGCCGTCCGGGCGCCTACACCCGCGCCACGATGAACAGCCGCTTGAACGGGAACAGCGTGTTGCCGTCCGGGTGCTGCGGGTAGGCGGTTTCCAGTTTCGCTCGGTAGGCGGCGAGGAAGGCGTCCAGCTCCTCGCCGGCCAGGGTCTCCAGCACCGGGACCAGCGTCGTGCCGCGCGTCCATTGCAGCACCGGCACGTCGCCGTTCAGCACTTGCAGATACTCGGTTTCCCAGATGTCCACGCGCTTGGCCAGCGGGCTCAGCCAGTCATAATAGTCCTGCGGCGCGTGCACCGGCGCGTGGCGCAGCACTTTGTCCAGCTTCGCCGCCCACGGTCCTTCCGCCGCCGTTTCGTACAGCAGCCGGTGCGACGGCGCGTCGAAGTTGCGGGGCATCTGCACGGCCAGCACGCCGCCGGGGGCCAGCGTCTCCAGCAGTTCGGGGAACAGCCGCTCGTGATCGTCCAGCCAGTGCAGGGCGGCGTTGGAGATCAGCAGGTCCACCGGCCATTGCGGGCGCCAGGTCCGCAGGTCGGCGCGCTGCCAGCGCACGCGGGACGCCGTACCCTCCGCCCATGTCAGCATGGCGGGGGAGTTGTCCACGCCCAGCACGTCGGCGTCCGGCCAGCGCCCGGCCAGCAGACGGGCGAGGTGCCCGCCGCCGCAGCCGAGATCCACGACCGTCCTGGGATCCAGGGAGGGCAGCGCCGCCGCGAGATCGTGTGCCGGGCGGCGGCGCCAGACGTCGAACAGCTCGTATTGTTCGGGATCCCACGGCATGTCCGACCCTCCCCCTTCCGATCAGGCGATCAGTGCACCCGGTGTCCGTCGCCGTGGCCGCGCCGGCGCGCGATTTCCTCGTCCATCCGGTCGTAATGCTTGGTGATCATGGTGAAGATCGCCACCACGCAGCCGACGGCCAGGATGATGCCGCCCCAGTAGAACGCCTCGTCCGCCGCGCGCGACGCCGCCAGCAGCCCGATGAAAGCCATCAGGCCCAAGGCGCCCCCGGTGATCCACTTGCCCGTACCTTCCACGTCCCGTCCCTCGTCTTGCTTCGTTGCCGGTGGGCCGAATTCTGGGGAACCGCCGTCCGGAAATCAATGCGGCATGGATGAAGCTTAGCCGGGAATCTCCAGGGCGAAGCGCGTCCCCTCGGCCGTGCTCTCCACCAGCCGCAGGTCGCCGCCGTGCGCCCGCAGCACTTCGCGCGCAATGGCAAGGCCGAGGCCGATCCCGCCCGCCCGCGCCGACCCCGCGAAGGGCTGGAACAGGTTGTCCCGCGCCCGTGGCGGCAGGCCGGGGCCGTCGTCCGCCACCGTCACGACCACCACCGCATCCCCCCGCCGTTCCGCCGTCACGGTCACCGCGTCGGCGCCGGCCTGAACCGCGTTGCGCCCCAGATTGACCAGCGCCCGCGCCAGCTGCGCCGCGTCCGCCCGGACGGTCAGCCCCTCCGGCACCCGGTTGTCCCACCGCGCCTCCACCCGCGACCCGTCCGGCCGCAGGCCGGCCAGCACCGCCGTGCCGGCCTCCTCGACCAGGGCGCGCACATCCACCTCCGCCCGTGCCAGCGGCAGCACCCCGTCGCGGGTGTAGGCCAGCGTCTGGCCGCACAGCTCGACCGCCCGGTCGATGGAGGCCAGCAGCCGGGGCGTCACCCGCCGCGCCTCCGGATCGGCGCTTTCGCCCAGCCGTTCGGACAGCAGCGCGGCGGTGGACAGGATGGCGCGCAGGTCGTGGTTGATCTTGGCGACGGCGGTGCCCAGCGCGGCAAGCCGCTCCCGCTGGCGCAGCGCGGTGCGCACCGTGTCCTGCATGTCGGCCAGCTCGCGTTCCGCTATGCCGATCTCGTCGTTGCGGCGGCCCGGTTCGATGGGCGGCGTGGTGTCGGGGGCGCGGCGGAACGCCACCATGCTCGCGGTCAGCCGCCGCATCGGCCGCACCAGCAGCCCGCTCAGCGCCAGGAACACCAGCCCCGCCGTGATGAAGGAGATCACGATGGACAGCGCCAGGATGCGGCCCGAAAAGTCCACCATCGCCAAGACCATCGGCCGCTCGTCCATCACCAGCTCGACCCGGTAGGCGGGGTCCTTCGGCGAGGGGCCGATGACCCGGATGACGCGCCGCCCGCCCGCCGCCAGCGCGTCGAAGGCGTCGGCGATCAGCGTCATCGCCGAGGCGTCGCTGAGGTCGAAGGTGGCGTCCACCTCCGGCGGCATGGAGCGCGCCAGCATGTAGACGCGCGTGTCCGGCTGGACCAGATCGACCATGTGCGCGCCGACCAGGGCCAGCAGCTTTTCCTGAAGCTCCATCGCCACCCGCAGATCCGGCGTTGCCTCCACCGACAGCGCGGCGAGGTGCGCGGCGGCCAGCCGCTCCTCCAGATAAGTCAGGCGGAACCGCGCGACCGAGGGCGTGTAGATCAGCACCTCGGCCAGCATGACGAACAGCACCGTCAGCACCAGCAGCTTGGCCGACAGGCTTCTCGTCACGGGCGGGAGCGGCATCGCGGCGAACATCCAGGGGAAGACGCCGCATGCTAAGCCAAGTTCGTGCTGCCGTCACCCGAACCAGCGCAGGAACCGCACCAGCCGCCGCGTCCGTTCCCCGAACAGGGTCGGCGTGTAGAAGCTGCCCGCCGCGCGCTTGCCGGCCTCCGCCAGGGTGGGGTAGGGCAGGGTCAATCCCGCCACGTCCCCGACCGACATCCGTTTCGCCACCACGAGGCACCACAGCGCGATCTGCTCGCCCGCGTTCGCGCCGACGATTCCGGCTCCCAGCACCCGCCCGCGCCGCCCGATGACCAGCTTCACCAGCCCCTCGGCCTCGCCCTCCGTCCGCGCCCGGTCGTTCTCCGCGAAGGAGGCGCGCAGCACCCGCACCCGGTCCCCGAACCGTTCCCGCGCCGCCGCCTCGGTCATGCCGACCTGGGCCAGTTCCGGGTCGGTGTAGGTCACCCAGGGCAGGGCGCCGTAATCCACGCGCGCCGGCAACCGGAACAGCGCGTTGCGGATGACGACCGAGGCGTGCTGCCCCGCCACATGGGTGAAGGCCGGCCCGCCGGTCACGTCGCCCACGGCGAAGACGCGCCGGTTCGTGGTGCGCAGCCGCGCGTCCACCTCGACACCCCTTTTTCCGAAGGCGATCCCCGCCGCCTCCATCCCCATCCCCTCGACGTTCGGCGCCCGCCCCGCCGCGACCAGCAGATCGGAGCCCTCGACCCGCCGCCCGTCGTCCAACGCCACCGCGACGCCCTCCCCAACCCGCTCCACCCCGGCAGCCCCGGTCCCCTCGATCACCTCCACCCCTTCGGCCGCCAGCCGCCGCCGCACGACCTCGACCAGTTCCGGATCGTCCTTGGGCAGCAGAGCAGCCTTTTCCACCACCGTCACCCGCGCGCCCAGCCGCCGGAACGCCTGCGCCATCTCCACCCCGATGGGACCACCGCCCAGCACCAGAAGATGCGCCGGCAACGCCGTCCGCTCGAACAGCGTCTCGTTGGTCCGGAACGGCACCGCGTCCAGCCCCGGCACTGGCGGCACGGCCGCCCGCGACCCGGTCGCCAGCACGAAGCGCCGCGCCCGCACC
>JAEZID010000484.1 GCA_023416195.1 Pseudomonadota bacterium
GCGCCTTCACCTCGCGCATGATCGGCGAGTGCGCCGCCATGGCGCCGGAGCGCAGGTAATCGCCATAGGAGAAGCCGCCCGGCACGAGGATCAGATCGACCTTGGGCAGTTCGGTGTCGCGGTGCCAAACCAGATGCGGCTTGGTTCCGCTGGCGGCCTCCAGCGCGGCGACGGCGTCGCGTTCGCGGTTGGAGCCGGGGAAAACGATGACGGCGGCCTTCATGGGGCGTGGAAAATCCGGCGTCGTGACGGGAATCGGTTCGAGGCCGGACACTAATGGCCCGGCCCCGGCAAAGCAAGGGATTGCCGCCCCATAACCCCTCCTTCGCGAGGGAATGACAAAGGGCTTCTTTGCCGGCCGATCCGCCCTCTATGGTTGCCGGACCGCCGCCCGGAGATTCGCCTCATGACGCACATCACACGAAAGCTGGTCCTGCTGCTGGGCCTGTCGCAGCTCGTGTGCTGGGGGATTTCCTATTACCTGATCGCCATCTTCGGCAACGTCATGGCGGCCGATCTGGGGTTGAGCCTGGCCGTCGCCTATGGCGGCTTCACGGTGGCGCTGCTGGTGATGGGGGCGACCTCCTCCGCCATCGGGCGGGGCATCGACCGCTGGGGCGGGCGGCCGGTCATGGTGATCGGGTCGCTGCTGTCGGCCGCCGGGTGCCTGGGGCTGGCGGCGTCTCAGGAGGTCGTCGGCTATTACGCGGCCTGGGTCGTGCTGGGCCTCGCCATGCGGATGACTCTGTACGACGCGGCCTTCGCGGCGCTGGCGCGGCTCGGCGGGCCGCAGGCGCGCAAGCCGATCTCGCAGATCACGCTGCTGGGTGGACTCGCCTCCACGACGCTGTGGCCGGTCGGGCAGGCGCTGATCGAGGCGTTCGGCTGGCGCGGCGCGCTGTGCGGCTACGCGGCCTTCGCCCTGCTGACCATCCCGTTGCACGCGGCCATCCCGGCCGAGCGGTACGAGCGTCCCCCGTCCCCGGAACCCGCGCCGAAGGATGAGGGGGGCGGGACGCCGCGCGGGCAAAGGGCGCTGCCGGTCCTCTACGCGCTGATCGTCGCGGCGACCGGGGCGCTGAATTCCGGCATGTCGGCGCACATGATCGGCATTCTCGCCGGGCTGGGCGTGGTGCAGGCCGCCGCCGTATGGGTCGCCGGCCTGCGCGGCGTCGGCCAGTCCGCCGCCCGGCTGTGCGAGGTGCTGTTCGGCGGACGGCTGCACCCGACCGCGCTCGCCCTGCTGGCCGCCGGCCTGCTGGCGCCGAGCTTCCTGATCGGGCTGGCGAGCGGGGAGATGCTCGTCGCGGGGCTGCTCTTCGCCCTGCTGTTCGGGGCGGGCAACGGGCTGTTGACCATCGTGCGCGGCACGCTGCCGCTGGTGCTGTTCGATCCCCGGAGTTACGGCAGCACGGTCGGCCGTCTGGTGACGCCGAGCTTCTACGCGTCGGCGCTGGCGCCGCTGGCCTACGCGGTGATCATCGAGCGGTTCGGCGCATCCGCCGCCCTGTGGCTGTCCGCCGTGCTGGCGGTGGTGGCGCTGGGGGCGGCGGTCGTGCTGCGGCGGGTCTGCCCGCGCTGAGGATCGCCTTAGCCCTTCAGGCGACCGTTCCAGTCCTCTACGGCGCCGCGTTCCAGGCGGCGTTCGGCGAGCGTGCGCCACGCCTGCGCCAGGACGGGCAGGGCGGCCATCCGCGCCAGAGCCTCGCGGTTCAGCGTGTCCACGTAGAGGACGTGCAGCAGGCGGGTGAGCGACCAGTCCGGATAAGGGCGCTCGACCAGGGACAGCCGGTCGCCGGGGCCGATGGCGCCGGGTTCCAGCACGCGGTAGTACCAGCCGGTGCGCCCGGTGGTCTGGACGCGTTTGGCCATGTCGGGCACGCCGAAGCGGTGGTTCAGCTTCCAGCAGGGCTGGCGGCCCTGGGCTACCTGCAACACGGCGCTGCCGGCCCGGAACACGTCGCCGACGCAGACGTCCGCCTCGGTCAGGCCCAGGGTGGACAGATTCTCGCCGAAGGCGCCGGGCTGGCCGAGCAGAGGCACATCGCCGCCCAGATCGTCCCGCCACGCCGGGTGGTGGTCGAGCGGGTAATGGTGGATCGCCTTTTCCGTCCCGCCATGGACTCGGCGGTCGGCCTGCTCGTCGTCCAGAAAGCCTTCCGGTCCGACCTCGCGCGGTCCGTCCACGGGGGTCTTGGCGATGGCGCTGGTCCGTCCCGGCGGGCCGAAGGGAGCGGCCTTGCCGACGAGCACGGTGCGGATGGTGGTTTCGGTCATGCTTTCTTCTTCTTCGCGGCTTGGTCCTGAAGGGCGACGTAATGGTGCCACACCAGCTTGGCGGCGAGGCTGCGGTGCGGGCGCCAAGGCTCGGCGACGGCCATCAGCTGGGCCTGGGTCGGCTTTTCCGCCCAGCCCTTCAGACGCTGGAGCCCGAGTTGGATGGCGAGGTCGCCGACCGGCCAGATGTCGGGGCGGCCGAGCGCGGACATCAGGTAGATCTCGGCGGTCCAGCGCCCGATGCCCTTCAGCGCGACGAGGGCGGCGATGGCCTCCTCGTCGTCCATGCGGTGGATGGCGTCGATGTCGATCCGGCCGCCGGCGACGGCGTCGGCGAGGCCGCGCGCGTAGCCGATCTTCTGCCGGGAAAAGCCGCAGGCGCGGAGGTCGTCTTCGGACAGGGCGAGGATGCTGTCGGGGGTCACCGTCCCGACCATCGCCTGGAGCTTTCCCCACAGGGCGACGGCGACCCTGGTGGACAGCTGCTGTTCCATGACGATGCGCAGCAGGCCGGGAAAGCCGCCGGGGCGCGAGAAGTCGCGGACCAGCGGCCCGCCGACGCGCAGGGACTCGGCGAAGATGGGGTCGAGGGCGGTGAGGTGTTCGACGGACATGGCCTTACGAAAATGGGGGATGCGCTGGCGTTGCGCATCCCCCAATTCACGACCAGCAGAGTTGAGAGTGTGGCGTCTTACGCCACCAGCTCGATCGCGTAGTCCTCGATCACGGTGTTGGCGAGCAGCTTGGTGCACATGGCCTCCACCTCCTTGCGGGCGGCGGCTTCGTTGGTGCTCTTCAGCTGAAGCTCGATGACCTTGCCGGCGCGGACGTCCTCGACGCCGTCGAAGCCCAGCGTGTGCAGCGCGTGCGCGATGGCCTTGCCCTGGGGGTCGAGAACGCCGCGCTTGAGGGTGACGTGAACCT
>JAEZID010000491.1 GCA_023416195.1 Pseudomonadota bacterium
CGTCGTACGGGGTGGAGACGAAGCCTTCCTTCGGCTCGGTCTTCTCGAAGATCCAGTCGCGGATGACGTCGTTGGCGATGTGGTGGCCCAGCGACTGGGACACGCCGCGGAAGCCTTCGCAGCGGACCGGAACGACCGGCTTGCCCAGCTCCTCCGACTTGGCGCGGGCGACCGCCTCGATGTCGTCGCCGATCAGGCCGATCGGGCACTCGGACTGGATGGAGATGCCGTTGACGAGCGGGAACAGCTCGTTGATCTCCTCGATCACCTTGTGCAGCTTCTTATCGCCGCCGAAGACGATGTCCTTCTCCTGGAAGTCGGAGGTGAAGTGCATCGTGCCCCAGCTGTCGATGCCGGTGTCGCCGACATAGTAGTTGCGGCGCCCGGACCAGGAATAGTAGCCGCAGCCGACCGGACCGTGGGAGATGTGGATCATGTCCTTGATCGGGCCCCACACCACGCCCTTCGAGCCGGCGTAGGCGCAGCCGCGGATGGTCATGACGCCCGGGATGGACTTGATGTTCGACTTGACGCCGCAGTCCTTCGCCTCGGCCTCCAGCACGTTCAGGTGCTTGGCGCGGCGCTTGCGCGACTTCTCGGGATAAGCTTCGAGGACCTGGTCGACGAGACCCTTGACGTCGACGCCTTCGTTCACGGACAGGCTCATGGTGCCGGTCTCCTGCATGTACCGATTATCCGCGCTACTTCAGCGCGGGACCGGGCCCCCTCTCTCCCACCCCGGCGCATGAAGTCGGGGTGGGCTGGGGAGGGGGCCAGTTCAGAACTGCGCCCCGTGGGGGACCCAGTTATCAGGCCTTGGCGGCTTCCTTGGCCTGGAGCTCGGCGAGCTGCTGCTCTTCCGTCTTCATGATGCCGAAGTCCATCAGCATCTCTTCCAGCTCTTCCATGGTGATCGGGGTCGGGATGGTGCCCTTGCCCTTGTTCGCATGGACCTTGGCGGCGAGCTGGCGGTATTCTTCGGCCTGCTTGGACTCCGGCGCGTACTCGATGACCGTCATGCGGCGCAGTTCGGCGTGCTGCACGATGTTGTCGCGCGGCACGAAGTGGATCAGCTGCGACCCCAGGCGCTTGGCCAGGGCTTCGGCCAGGTCCAGCTCCTTGTCGGTCTGGCGCTCGTTGCAGATCAGGCCGCCCAGACGCACGCCGCCGCTGTTGGCGTACTTCAGGATGCCCTTGGCGATGTTGTTGGCGGCGTACAGCGCCATCATCTCGCCGGACATGACGATGTAGATTTCCTGGGCCTTGTTCTCGCGGATCGGCATGGCGAAGCCGCCGCAGACCACGTCGCCCAGCACGTCGTAGGACACGTAGTCCACGTCGTCGTAGGCGCCGTTCTCTTCCAGGAAGTTGATCGAGGTGATGACGCCGCGGCCGGCGCAGCCCACGCCCGGTTCCGGACCGCCGGACTCGACGCACTTGATGCCCTTGTAGCCGATCTTCAGAACGTCTTCGAGTTCCAGGTCCTCGACCGAGCCGGCTTCGGCGGCCAGGTGCAGCACGGTGTCCTGGGCCTTGGCGTGCAGGATCAGGCGGGTCGAGTCGGCCTTCGGGTCGCAGCCGACGATCAGGATCTTCTGACCCATCTCGACGAGAGCGGCGAGGGTGTTCTGGGAGGTGGTGGACTTACCGATGCCGCCCTTACCGTAGAACGCAATCTGGCGCAGAGCCATGGGGGGTCACTCCTTCGCTTGAGTCTACAGGGTGTCCGTAATCTCGTGGCGGCCAGCTTTCGGCCGCTTCGACCCTGTAATTGCATGCCCCGTGCCAGATTTTGGAAATGAACTAATCTATTGATTTTAAAGGAAATAATTTTCGGCTGACGTCGCAGGACCGCTTTGTCGGGGCTGTGACATACCCGACAAAGCCCGACATTTTGTCGGGTCTCTCGCAATGATCCTATGCCGCCCGCCAAGGGGAGCGTCAGTCGGCCTGCTCCAGCGCGTCGCGCGCCATCACCAGCCGCATGGCCAGCTCTTCAAGCTCGTCGTCGCGGCCCATGTCGTGAAGCAGTTGCGCCAGGGACCGCCCGCGCCCCAGCAGGCGCCGGGCCGACGCCGGGTCCGCCGGGCGCCGCAGCATCGTTTCGATCAGCCGCTCGCCGGCCAGTCGCGCCAGGGCTTCGGTGCGCTCCACCAACCGCTGTTCCAGCGTGTCGAGCGTTGCCGGCCGCCCGGCGTGGTCGAGGTCGGCGCAGAAATGGTGCAGGCCGCGCAACTGGCGCAGCAGCGCCTCGAACAGCAGGTCGTCCAGTTCGCCCCCGGCCGCCGCCTTGCCGACGAGGTCGAACAACGTGTCGGAATGCCGCCAAGCGGCCGACAGGTAATCGTTCAGCGCCTTGCGGTCAGCCGGTTCGACGAAGGGGCTGGCTTCCTCCCGGTTCTCCTCCTGGTCGTCCAGGTTCCGCATCGCGATGACGATCAGCCCGTCCACGGAGGCCAGCGTGGCGAGGCTGGCGTGCAGGGCCTTGATGCCCCGGTCGGCGACGAAGCCCTCGATGGCCTCCGTCGCCCGGCGCAGCGCGAAGCGGGCGAGCCGGCGCGACTGGTAGATCACGTCCTGCAAGGCGGTGGTGGCGCCCAGCGTTTCCAGCACCAGCCGCCGCACCTCGAAGCGCAGCAGCGCGCGGGCCAGAACGTCGATGCCGCCGGGATCGGCCGGAGCGGCGGAGCGGGTGATGCGGTCGGCGTCCTCGCGGCCGTCGGCCTCGACCGCCGCCACCACGGCCAGCACCGTGCCGCGCCCGCCGCCGCGCAGCAGCGTGACCAGGGAGCGCATGGCGTCGGCGACGTCCACGGCGCTGGGCAGGCCCTCCCCGTCGTGGGCCTTGCCGCCGACCAGCCGGTCGATCAGGTGGTCGCGGACGCCGGGGAGCAGGACGTCCATGACGATGGGCGCCACCGGGCGGAGCAGGGCGTCCAGCATCCGCCCCTGCGACTGGCCGACCATGGCCGCCAGGGGATTGTAGGGCTTCGGCACAAGCCGGGGGCGGTGCGGCTCCAGCAGAGCCAGAACGTCGTCGGCGCGCAGCGGCGTGATGGTCCCGCGCAGCAGCCGGGCCAGCGCGATGGCATCGCGCGCCTCGCGCTGGCCGCGCAGAGGGGACGGTGCGCAGCGGGGGCCGCCCTTGCGGTGAAGGGCGCGGTCCGGTGTCGCGGCAGGCAGA
>JAEZID010000071.1 GCA_023416195.1 Pseudomonadota bacterium
ACGAGTATCTGGTGGCCGCCCGCGCCGCCGTGGACCTGCCGGTGCTGCGCAAGGACTTCATGGTCGATCCCTACCAGATCGCCGAGGCCCGCGCGCTGGGCGCCGACTGCATCCTGATCATCATGGCCGCGCTGAGCGACGCGCAGGCGGCGGAAATCGAGGACGCGGCGATGTCCTGGGGTCTCGACGTGCTGGTCGAGGTGCACGACCGCGAGGAACTGGACCGGGCGTTGGCCCTGAAGACTCCGCTGCTGGGCGTGAACAACCGGAACCTGAAGACGCTCGTCGTGGACATCGCGACGACGGAGGAGCTGGCGGCCAACGTCCCGGCCGACCGCATGCTGGTCGCCGAACGCGGGCTGAACACGCCGGCCGACCTGTCGCGCATGGCGAAGGTCGGCGCGCGCTGCTTCCTGGTCGGCGAATCGCTGATGCGCCAGGACGACGTGACCGCCGCCACCCGCGCCCTGCTGGCCTGATCGCCCGGAGAGCGTCCGATGCCCAACGTCACCATCGCCCAGGAAAGCCCGCGCCAGGACGAAGTCATCCGCCTGATCAAGGAGCTGGACGCCTATCTCGACGGCCTCTACCGCAAGCTGGGCTTCAAGGAGCGCGGGCCGTTCGGCCCCTACGGTCCCGACCCGCTCAGCGTCTTCATGGAGAAGGTGCCATGACCGGTTTCACCCATTTCGACGCCGAAGGGCGCGCCGTGATGGTGGACGTGTCCGACAAGGCGGAGACGGAACGCACCGCGACCGCGCGCGGCTCCGTCATCATGCAGCCGGAAACGCTGGCGCGGATCCTGGAGGGCGGTTTCAAGAAGGGCGACGTGCTGTCCGTCGCGCGTCTGGCCGGCATCATGGGGGCCAAGCGCACGCCGGACCTGATCCCGCTGTGCCACCCGCTGATGCTGACCTCGGTCAAGGTGGACCTGACCTGCGACCCCGACCGCAACGCCGTGGACATCACCGCGACCTGCAAGCTGAAGGGCCAGACCGGCGTGGAGATGGAGGCGCTGACCGCCGTGTCCATCGCCGCCCTGACCGTCTATGACATGTGCAAGGCGGTGGACAAGGGCATGACCATCACCGACGTCCGCCTCGTCCACAAGGCCGGCGGCAAGAGCGGCGAATGGGGGACCGCGGTGTGATTTCGGTCGCCGAGGCCCGCGCGCGCATCCTGTCCGCCTTCTCCGCCCTGCCGGCGGAGACGGTGGCGCTGCCCGACGCGCTGGGCCGCGTGCTTGCCGAACCCGTCGTCGCCCGCCTGACCCAACCGCCGTTCCAGGCCGCCGCCATGGACGGCTGGGCGGTCCGCGCTACGGATATCGACGCGGCCGAAGCCAACAGCCCCATCACCCTGCGCCGCATCGGCGAGGCATCCGCCGGCCATGCCTTCTCCGGAACGGTCGGACCGGGGGAGGCGGTGCGCATTTTCACCGGCGCCCCCCTACCCACCGGCGCCGACGCCGTGGTGATGCAGGAGGACACGGAGGCGGACGGGAATACGGTGCGCGTCCGCCGCGCCGTTCCGGCCGGCCGCTTCGTCCGCCCCGCCGGGCTGGATTTCTCGGCCGGCGATGAACTGTTGCCCAAGGGGCGCCTGGTCACCGCGCGTGACGTCGCCCTGGCCGCCTGCGCCAACGTGCCGTGGCTGCGCGTGCACCGCCGGCCGCGCGTCGCCGTGCTCGCCACCGGGGACGAGATCGCCCTGCCCGGCGACCCGCTGGGACCCAGCCAGATCGTCAGTTCCAACGCGCTGGGCCTCTGCGCTCTAGTCGCGACTCAGGGCGGTGTGGCCCACAATCTGGGCATCGCCCGGGACAACGCCGAGAGCCTCGCCACCATGGCCGCCGGTGCGGCCGGCTGCGATCTGCTAGTGACGGCCGGCGGCGCCTCGCAAGGGGATTACGACCTCGTGCATGGCGTGCTGGGGGACCGGGGCCTCAGCCTCGATTTCTACACCATCGCCATGAAGCCGGGAAAAGCGGTGATGTTCGGCCGGGCCGGCGGGGTTCCGCTGCTCGGCCTGCCGGGCAACCCGGTGCCGACCGGGATCGGCGCGATCCTGTTCCTGAAGCCGGTCCTGCGCGTGCTTCAGGGGCTGCCCCCGGAAGAACCGACGCGCACCGCCAGGCTCGGCGCGGCGCTGAAGCCCAACGACGCGCGCGAGGACTACATGCGCGCCACCCTGAGCGTCGGCGAGAACGGCGAGATGGTCGCCACGCCCTTCCCGCGCCAGGACAGCGCGATGGTGTCGCACCTCGCCAAGGCCGATTGCCTGATCCTTCGCCCGGCCCACGCTCCGGCGGCCAAGGCGGGGGAAACGGTGACGGTCATTCCGCTTTCCGGCGGCGTGCTCAGCCTGTAAAATATCCTGACAGTTTGCGGGAATCATCGTCTTTCGGGGGCTTGACGGGCGGAAGGAACCAAACTAGAACATACTGGAACGTTTTGCTTTTGTTCCATATCTAGTGCGGCACCGTCCGGGAGGCACAAATGCTCACGCGCAAGCAGCATGAACTGCTGCTTTTCATTCACGAGCGGCTCGGTCAAGGCGGTGTGTCCCCCTCCTTCGACGAGATGAAGGATGCGCTCGGCCTGAAGTCCAAGTCGGGCATCCACCGCCTGATCACCGGGCTTGAGGAGCGCGGCTTCATCCGCCGCCTGCCCCACCGCGCCCGCGCGCTGGAAGTGCTGCGCCTGCCGGAGGGTGTGGAGACCGCCCGTTCCCGTCCGCCGCGCGGGAAATTCCAGCCGAACGTCATCAAGGGCGACTTCGCCCTGGCCGGCCGCGAGGTGATCGCGTCGGCCGAAACGGTACAGCTTCCGCTCTACGGCCGCATCGCCGCCGGCACGCCCATCGAGGCGCTGCGCGACAACTCCGCCTATGTGGACATCCCGGCCGGAATGCTGGCGTCCGGCGATCACTACGCGCTGGAGGTCGCCGGCGATTCGATGATCGAGGCGGGCATCCTCGACCACGACACGGTGGTGATCCAGCGCTGCGACAACGCCGAGAACGGCTCCATCGTCGTCGCCCTGGTGGACGAGGCCGAGGTGACGCTGAAGCGCCTGCGCCGCAAGGGCAACACCATCGCCCTGGAACCGGCGAACGCCTCCTACGAAACGCGCATCTTCGGCGCCGACCGCGTGCGCGTGCAGGGCCGCCTGGTCGGTCTGCTGCGGAAGTATTGAGAGCCGTGCAGCCCTCTCCCGCCCGCTGCGCGGGCACCCTCCCCTGCTGCGCGGTGGAGGGGATGAGGGTGGCAGTCCCCTCTCCCGCGCAAGCGGGGGAGGGCTAGGGAGGGGGCGAGGTCTGAGGCATCCGTACGCCCGTCCAAGGCCGATCCCCACGGCCATCCCGCACGCTCTCCACGCGAACGCCCTCCGGTGAGACGTACAGAACTTGCGCACCCTCCCGGCGCAGACGCCAGCGGTCGATGACCAATGGCGCGCGGCACCCCCGCGCCGAATCTGCGGTGATCACCACGTCGGCAATCCTGCAATCCTCCGGCAAGGCATCCGGCATGCGGACCAGCGCCACGCTGCGCCCTTCCGCGCGATAAAGGCACCCCAACGCATCGCAGCTCAGCCGGCCGTCCAGGGTCGCCCCCGCGCTCGGCCAGAGACCCGCCGCCATATCGTGCCCATCCCGTCGCAGCCAGGTTTCCGCGACCCGCCCCTCGCTCTTGCCCGACAGGCTCAGCCGGCCGTCGGCCATCCGCACGGCCATGATCGTGCCGTCGCCCGTCACCAGAACGTCAGGGCGCTGCGCGAAGACCGGCGTCAGCATGCCCGCCGCGATGGGAACCAATCCCAGCAGGCGCCACCGCCCGGTCCAGATCGTCAGCCACAACCCGCCGAGCGTCACCGCCACGATGCCCGCGACCGGCATGGCCGGAACCAACGCGGTTGCGCCGGGCAGCCCAGCGGTCACCTCGGCCGTCCAGATGATCAGGCGCACGCCCCAGTTCATGGCGATCAACACCGGCCAATCGAGCCCAAAAGGCATCAGCAGATAGGCGAGCAGGCTCCACGGCATGACCCAGACGGAGGTCACCGGCACCGCGATCATGTTGGAAAAAACGCCGTAGAAAGCGATCTGCTGGAAATGGAACAGCGAATAGGGTGTTGTCGCCAGCGTCGCGATCACGCTGGTGAAGGCGGTGCCGCCGAGATACAGCGCGGCCTTCCCCACCCAGCCCATATCGCGCTTCCAGCGGACCAGCGCCGGGCCGGCGGCCTCGTAGGCGGCGATCAACGCCACCACCGCCGCGAAAGACATCTGGAAGCTGGGGCCGAGCATGCCTTCCGGCTCCATGGCCGTGGTGACCAGTCCGGCGAAGGCGACCAGCCGCATGCTGAACGGGTCGCGATCGGCGATCATCGCCGCCATGATCAGCCCGGTCATCAGCACCGACCGCACCGTCGGCACCGGCGCCCCGACCAGCAGCGTGTAGACGACCGCTGACAGAATGCCCAGCGCCGCCGCAATCTTTTTAATCGGCCAGCGCAAGGCCAGCCAGGGCACCAGCGCCAACAGCGCCCGCACCACGAAGAACACGATTCCCGCCGCGATGCCCACATGCAGGCCGGAGATGGACAGCAGATGGGCCAGTCCGCTGTCGCGAAACGCGTCCATCGTCGGTTCGGGAATGGCCACATCCTCGCCGTTCAGCAGGGCGGCGGTGACGCTGGCCTCCACCGGGTCGGAAACGGCGCGCTGCACCCGTTCGGCGATCACCGCGCGCGCCCGCTCGAAGACCATCGACAGCCGTTGCAGGCCGGCCACCGGCGGCGCGTCCACCACCTGCGGCGCGCCGAGCGCGAAGCCGACCGCCCCCATCCCCTGGAAGAAAGCCCGGCGCTGGAAGTCGAAGGCGCCCGGTTCGGCCGGCGGCGGAGGGGGATGCAGCGCCGCGCGCAGCCGGATGACCGTCCCCGCGTCGGGCGGCGGGTACTTCTCGGACAGGCGGAGCCGCACCTTGCCCGGCGTAGCCTCCGACTTCAGCTTAGCGACAGTGAGGTCCCCCAGGATGACGCGCACGGCGCCTGGCTGGCGTTCCACCGACAGGACGCGGCCCGTGACCATGGTCGGCCCGACCTCGCGCGTCAGAATCGGCGCGGCGACCAGGGCCGTCCTCGTTTGCGCCACCGTGAAGCCCAGCGCGACCGACAGCAAAGCCAGCACGCCGGCCAGCAGCACCAGATGACGCCGCCCCGCCCACAACAGCAGCGCGCCCGCCGCGCTCAGCGCCGGCCCCAGCCACAACGGCGGCTCGGTCGGCAGCGCGAAATACAGCGCCACGCCCAGCCCGACACCGACCGGCGCCCACAGCGCCCACCGCTCCCGCTCGGCCGCCAGCCGCTCGGCGAGCCGACCCAACGCGCGTGCCAAGGCGCCCGGCCGGGCGCCCTCCTCCGCAAACGCCGGGCCATCCTCGTCGAAAAGACCGTCCGCCACCGCACCGTCGCCTATGCGCGCTTGGGCCATGCCCCACGCGCCGCTAATGTGTTACACCACCGCACCACTGTATCAGTGCTGAACCCGGAATTGAGCCACCGATGACCGTCGTCACCCGTTTTGCCCCGTCGCCCACCGGCTTTCTCCACATCGGAGGCGCCCGCACCGCGTTGTTCAACTGGCTGTACGCCAAGCACACGGGCGGCAAGTACCTGCTGCGCATCGAGGACACCGACCGGCAACGCTCGACCGACGCCGCCGTGGACGCGATTCTCGACGGGCTTTCCTGGCTTGGCCTGACCTGGGACGGCGAGGCGATCAGCCAGTTCGCCCGCAAGGACCGCCACGCCGAGGTCGCCAAGCAGATGCTGGACGCCGGCAAGGCTTATTACTGCTACGCCAGCCCCGAGGAACTGGACGCGATGCGCGCCGCGCAGAAGGCCGCCGGCCAGCCGGTGCGCTACGACGGCCGCTGGCGCGACCGCGATCCGTCGGAGGCGCCCGCCGGCGTCAAGCCGGTGATCCGCCTGAAGGCCCCGCAGGAAGGCGAAACCGTCCTGAAGGACCATGTCCAGGGCGAGGTGCGGGTGCAGAACGCGCAGCTCGACGACCTGATCCTGCTGCGCGCCGACGGCACGCCGACCTATCTGCTGGCCGTGGTGGTGGACGACCACGACATGGGCGTGACCCACGTCATCCGCGGCGACGACCACCTGACCAACACCTTCCGCCAGATCCAGATCTACAACGCCATGGGCTGGGACCTGCCGGACTTCGGGCACATCCCGCTGATCCACGGGCCGGACGGCGCCAAGCTGTCGAAGCGGCACGGCGCGCTGGGCGTGGACGCCTACCGCGACATGGGCTACCTGCCGGAGGCCGTGCGCAACTACCTGCTGCGGCTCGGCTGGGCGCACGGCGACGACGAGATCATTTCGACCGAGCAGGCCATCGAGTGGTTCAACCTGGAGGGCATCGGCCGTTCGCCCTCGCGATTCGATTTCGCCAAGCTGGAGAACCTGAACGCCCACTACATGCGCCAGGCCGACGACGCCCGCCTGCTGGACCTGATCGTGCCGCGCCTGGAGGCCGACCTCGGCCGCGCCCTGACCGATGCCGAGCGCGACCTTTTGAAGCGGGCCATGAACGGGCTGAAGCAGCGCGCCCGCACTGTGGTCGATCTGGCGCAAAGCGCCCGCTTCTACGTCGCCGCCCGCCCGCTGTCCTATGACGAGAAAGCGGCCGCGCTGTTGGACGAAAAGGGCCGTTCGGTGTTGACGGATCTGGCCGCCCTGTTCGGGGCGGAGCCGGACTTCACGGCGGCCGCGCTGGAAGCCCAGGTCCGGCGATTCGCCGAGGAACGGGGGGAGAAACTTGGCAAGGTGGCTCAACCGCTGCGCGCCGCGCTCACCGGTTCGACCGTGTCGCCGCCGATATTCGAGGTGGCCGAACTGCTCGGGCGGACGGAGACGTTGGCCCGCATGGCCGATGCCGCAGGTGCAGCGGAAAGCTAATTTACCTGCGTTGATATCCGTACGGCATGGAACTATGCTGCGCCGATTCAAAAAGGGCGGTAAGCCCCAACCCTAATAGATAAGGACGTGCCGAGATGACCCAACCCGCGGACAAGGCCGATACCTTCACCCTTACCGACAACCGCACCGGCAAGCAGGTCACCCTGCCGGTGCTGAAGGGCAGCACCGGCCCGGACGTGATCGACATCCGCAAGCTCTACGCGGAGACCGGTTGTTTCACCTACGACCCGGGTTTCACCTCCACCGGCAGCTGCGAATCCCAGATCACCTACATCGACGGTGACGAGGGCATTCTGTTGCACCGCGGGTACGCCATCGACGATCTCGCCGAACACGCGACCTTCCCCGAGGTCTGCTTCCTCCTCCTCAACAACCATCTCCCGAACGCCAAGGAGAAGGAGGAGTTCGAGAACATCCTGCGCCGCCATTCGATGGTGCACGAGCAGCTGACCCGCTTCTACAGCGGTTTCCGCCGCGACGCGCACCCGATGGCCATCCTGTGCGGCGTCGTCGGCGCCCTCTCGGCCTTCTACCATGACTCGACCGACATCGACGATCCGGTGCAGCGCAAGATCGCCGCGCACCGCCTGATCGCCAAGCTGCCGACCATCGCCGCGATGGCCTACAAGTACTCGGCCGGTCAGCCCTTCATGTACCCGCGCAACGACCTGTCGTACGCGGAGAACTTCCTGTACATGACCTTCGGCACGCCCTGCGAGCCGTACAAGGTCAACCCGGTCCTGTCCAAGGCCATGGACAAGATCTTCA
>JAEZID010000397.1 GCA_023416195.1 Pseudomonadota bacterium
CTTTTGCAGAACGCGCTTCAGATCGTCATCGTCGGCGATCCAGCGAAGACCGACACGGCGGCGCTGCGCCGGGCGGTGCTCGACCGGTCGCTGCCCAACCGCATCCTCTCCATCCTGCCGCCGGGAACCGATCTGCCGGCCAGCCACCCGGCCTATGGGAAGGGAATGCAGGGCGGGGCGGCCACCGCCTATGTCTGCCTGGGCATGACCTGCTCGCCCCCGGTGACCTCGGCCGAGGCCCTGGGCGACGCGCTGGACCGGAGGTGAGCGGATGGGACGCCTGACCGTCGAAAGCCCGCTGGGCCCGCTGACGCTGACCAGCGCCGACGGCGCCGTGATGGCACTGGATTGGGGGCGACAGGGCGAGGACGCTCCCGACGCGGTGTTGACCTTGGCGGCGCAGCAGCTGGACGATTATTTCGCCGGCCGGATCCGCGACTTCGACCTGCCCCTGGCGCCGCGCGGCACCGCCTTCCGGCAGAAGGTGTGGGCGGCGATGCAGGCGATTCCCTACGGGTGCGTCGCCACCTATGGCGACATCGCCCGCGCGTTGGACACCGCCGCGCGGGCGGTGGGCGGCGCCTGCGGGGCCAACCCGATCCCCGTCATCATCCCCTGCCACCGGGTGGTCGGGGGCGGCGGCGCGCCGGGCGGCTATTCCGGCTTCGGCGGGCTGGAGACCAAGGATTGGCTGCTGCGGCATGAGCGACTGCATCTCGTGACAGCCGACACGGCCGGGGCTACGCTGGCTCTTCACGGGACATAACCAGGGAAGGGACCATCATGGTTCATGCGATCCGCATCCACGAGTACGGCGGACCCGAGGTGTTGCGCTGGGAAGAGGTCGAGGTTTTCGAGCCCGGCCCCGGACATGTCCGCATCCGCCAGACCGCCGTTGGGCTGAACTACATCGACACCTATCACCGCTCCGGCCTCTACAAGCTGCCGCAGCTGCCGGCGGTCATCGGCACGGAAGGGGCGGGCGTGGTCGAGGCGGTCGGGCCGGACGTCACGACGCTGAAGCCCGGCGATCGCGTCGGCTACGCCGGTCCCATCGGCGCCTACGCCGAATCCCGCCTGGTGCCGGCCGACCGGCTGATCCCGCTGCCGAGCTGGATCGACGACCGGCAGGCCGCCGCCATGCTGTTGCAGGGCATGACCGCGCAGTTCCTGCTGCGCTCCACCTACGCGGTGCAGCCGGGCGATACGATCCTGGTCCAAGCCGCGGCGGGCGGTGTCGGCCTGCTGCTGTGCCAGTGGGCCAAGCATCTGGGTGCCACCGTCATCGGCACGGTCAGCAGCGACGAGAAAGCGGAGCTGGCCAAGGCGCACGGCTGCGACCACCCCATCGTCTACACGCGCGAGAACTTCGTGGCGCGGGTGAAGGACATCACGGACGGGCAGGGCGTTCCGGTCGTCTACGACGGCGTCGGCAAGACCACCTTCATGGACAGCCTGGATTGCCTGCGCCCGCGCGGCTTCATGGTGCTGTTCGGCGCCGCGTCCGGGCCGGTGCCGCCGCTCGACCTGCAACTGCTGGCGGCCAAGGGGTCGCTCTACGTCACGCGCCCGACGCTGTTCACCTACATCGCCAAGCGCGACGACCTGATGGCCAGCGCCGCCGACCTGTTCGAGGTGGTGCACGCCGGCGGCGTGAAGGTCGAGGTGCGGCAGACCTTCCCGCTGCGTGACGCGGCGGAAGCGCACCGGGCGCTGGAGTCGCGGGCGACCACGGGGTCGACGATCCTGCTGCCGTAAGGGGCTTGTTGGGTTTCGCGTTGCTCAACCCAACCTACGGGACCTTTCGTAGGTTGGGTTGAGGCCCAGCCGAAACCCAACCTGGACCGTTACTCCGCCGCCCAGAGCGGATTCTTCAACTTCTTGAGGAGTTCGGCGTGGGCCGCCAGTTCCTCCTCGCTCGGGGCGTGGGGGCGGGCTTCGCGGAAGGGGCGGTCGATCCCGATGGACGCCGCTCCTCCCTTTCCCGCCGGGCCGGCGGCCAGCTCCAGCCCCGCCTGACGGCCGCCGAGCAGTTCCAGATAGACGTCCGCCAGCAGCTGGGCGTCGAGCAACGCGCCGTGGTAGGTGCGGCTGGAGTTGTCCACGCCGAAGCGCTTGCAGAGCGCGTCCAGGGTGGCCGGAGCGCCGGGGAACTTCTGCCGCGCCATCAGCAGCGTGTCGATGGCCCGGTCCTTCGGCATCACCGGGTAGCCGGCGATCTTCAGTTCCCAGTTCAGGAAGGCCATGTCGAAGGCGGCGTTGTGGATCACCAGTGGGGCGTCGCCGATGAAGGCCACGAAATCCGCCACCACATCGTTGAACACCGGCTTGTCGGCCAGGAACTCCGTCGTCAGGCCATGCACCGCCGCCGCGTCGGCCGGCACGTCGCGTTCCGGGTTGATGTAGACGTGGAAGTTCCGGCCGGTCGCGAGATGGTTCACCAGCTCGACGCAGCCGATTTCAACAAGACGGTGCCCTTCCTCGGGCTTGAAGCCCGTGGTTTCCGTATCGAGCACGATCTCACGCATGCGCCACCTGTCCCGGCTGATAGCCTCGCGGCGGCCATTGCCGGCCGCGAAGACGTTTCGCTTTCGCAATTATTTCCCACAGAGCCCTTCTGGTGCTTCGGCGCCCGTCGCCGGTGTTGACGACGAAATCGGCGCGCCGCCGCTTCTCCGCGTCGGGCGTCTGGCGGGCCAGAATACCCGCGAACTTCTCCGGCGTCATGCCCGGCCGCGCGAGAACCCGCGCCTTTTGCACCAGAAAGGGGGCGGTGACGACGATGGTCCGGTCCACCCGGCGCTCGCCGCCCGTCTCGAAAAGAAGGGGAATGTCCAGCACCGCGACCTTCACCCGGCGCTGCGCAGCCTTGCGGAGGAAGATCCGCTGCGCCTCCTGGACCTTGGGGTGGAGGATCGCTTCCAGCCGCTTCAGCGCGTCCGGGTTGCCGAAGACGGCGGCGCCCAGCGCGCGGCGGTCCACCGCACCGTCGTGGACCACACCGGGGAAGGCCGCGTCGATGGCCGGCACGGCGGCGCCGCCCTTGCCGAGCAGCGTATGGACGACCGCGTCGGAATCGCAGACCGGCGCGCCCATGGCGGCCAGCATGCGGGCCGCCGTGCTCTTGCCCATGCCAATGGAGCCGGTGAGGCCCAGCACGATCATCGCGGTTCAGTCCTGAAGAACGAAACGCTTCAACTCATCGGTCACTTCCGGCTGCGTGCCGAACCACGCGGCGAAGCCGGGGCGCGCCTGGTGCAGCAGCATGCCGAGACCGTCCACCACGCGGTTGCCGCGCGCCTGCGCCGCCGTCAGCAGCGGAGTCAACAGTGGCGTGTAGACGATGTCAGTCACCACGGCCGAGGCGGGAAGGGCGGCGAGATCCAGATCGAGCGCGGGCTGACCGACCATACCCTGGGTCGTGGTGTTGACCACCAGGGCCGCACCCTCCAGCAATGTTTCACGTGAAACCCAGTCGGCGACTTCGATGGCGCCGCCAATATCAGCGGCGAGTTCCTCCGCCCGCGCCCGCGTGCGGTTGACCAGCCAAACTTGCGGGGCACCCTCGTCGAGAAGGGAGGCGACGACTGCACGCGCGGCACCGCCGGCGCCGATCACAACCGCCGGGCCATCGGAGCCTTTCCAGCCCGGAGCGCCGCTCTTCAGGTTTTCGATGAAGCCGAAGCCATCGGTGTTGCGGCCCTCCAGCGAGCCGTCCTCCTGCACGACGATGGTGTTGACGGCACCCATCCGCTTTGCCGTCTCGTCCAGCCGGTCCACAGTGCGGTAGGCGGCTTCCTTGTGCGGGACGGTGACGTTGCAGCCACGGAAGCCCAGGGCGGGCAGGGCGCGGATCGCCTCTTCCACCCGATCCGGCGGCACGGCGAGCGGCACATAGGCGCCGTCGATGCCGTAGCGGTCGAGCCAGTAGCCGTGCAGCCGGGGGGAGCGCGAATGTCCGACCGGCCAGCCCATGACGCCGGCCAGCTTTGCCTTGCCGCTGAGAATCATTCCGTGATCACCCCATGCACCCGCAGGAACCCGAGCACCGGCAACAACGGCAGCCCGAGGATCGTGAAGAAGTCGCCATCGACCCGGTGAAACAGCTGCGCGCCCAGCCCTTCCAACTGGTAGGCGCCGACGGAATGCAGCACGTCGTCTCCGGCGCTGTCCAGATACTCGTCCAGGAAGGCATCGCTGAAATTGCGCATGGTCAGCCGCGCCCGGTCGATCTGGTGCCAGATCCGCTCCCCGTCGCGCACGATGACCGCGCAGCTGATGAGACGGTGCGTCTTGCCGCGTAGCGCCTTCAGCTGCTCGCGCGCGCCGTCGCGGCCCGTGGGCTTGTCGAACCACGCGCCCTCGCATTCCAGCATCTGGTCGGCGCCGATGACCAGCGCGCCGGGATGGCGGCGGGTCACGCGCTGCGCCTTCAGCTCGGCCAACGCCTCGGCGACCTCCTCCACGCCGATGCCCTCGGCGCGGGCGGCGAGCTTGATCTCCTCCTCGTCCACCGTGGCGGGGTCGAGCGCCACCCGCAAGCCGGCCCGCTCCAGCATCGCCGCGCGGGTCTTGGAGCCGGAGGCGAGAACGACCTTGGGACCGGCGCCGGTCACGACGGCGTTCCTCCGCCGGGCAGGGCGCCGCTCTGGCGGCGGGCGAGCAGCATCATGATTTCGGCGGCCGTTTCCTCGATGGACCGGCGCGACACGTCGATCACCGGCCAACCGTGGCGGCTGAACATGCGGCGGGCGTCGGTCACCTCGGTCCGCACCACCTCCGGATCGACGTAGGTGGAGGACTCGTTCTGGTTCAGCAGCTTCAGGCGGTTGCGGCGGATCTGGACGAGGCGGTCCGGGTCCTTGGTCAGGCCGACGATCAGCGGGCGCGTCACCTTCTCGATTTCCGGCGGCAGGGGGCAGCCGGGTACGATCGGGATGTTCGCGGCCTTGATGCCCCGGTTCGCCAGATAGATGCAGGTCGGCGTCTTGGAGGTGCGCGACACGCCCATCAGGATCACGTCGGCCTCGTGCAGGTCCCAGCTCGACTGGCCGTCGTCGTGCGACAGGGCGAAATCCATCGCGTCCATGCGCCCGAAATACTCGGCGTCCAGCGCGTGCTGGCGGCCGGGCTGGCGCTGCGACTCCACGCCCAGGAAGGCGGCCAGCGCGTTGATCAGCGGATCCAGCACGGGGATGCAGGGCACCTGCACCTCGCGGCAGAAATCCTGAAGGCGACGGCGCAAGGGTTCGTCCACCAGCGTGAACATCACCAGCCCCGGATGCTCCTTGATGCCTTCCAGCACCATGTCGAGCTGCCGGTCGGTGCGCACGAGGTTCCAGAAATGCTCAACCGGGCGCACGTCGTCGAACTGGATGACGCAGGCGCGCGCCACGCTGTTGATCGTTTCGCCGGTCGCATCCGACACAAGATGCAGATGGAACTGTCTCATCCGTCCCCAATGTGTTGTGGAGAACCCGGTCCAAAACTGTGGACAACCGAGTGCCCCCTGATTCCATCCCCGGCGGCGGGACTCGCCACCCCCGTTCCGACCCCCTTCGGGACAGAATCCCCGTCCCCTTCGGAATATGGGAACAGTCGGCGGCGGCGGTCCGGTTATCCACGGGATTCCCGTGGTTCCAGATATAGCATTTCCGCCGTTTCGGGCGGTAGTGCCTGGAGTCGTCCACATCACCCCGGATCCGTCCACAGAACGCACACCGGCTTGTGGATGAATCCGGGCAAAGCGGGGATTCCCGTTTTCCACAGGCACCCTCTACCCCACCTTCCTTTCTCTTCTTAAAAAGAATACTGAGTAGGGGTGTGAACCGCCTGAACCCATTGCCAGGGATAGAAACGCAGTGTCCGAGACCCGCAAGCCGATGCTCGCAGCCCTCGCCGGCGAAGTGCGCCAGCGCCCGCCCTTCTGGCTCATGCGCCAGGCCGGCCGCTATCTGCCGGAATACCGTGAACTGCGCGCCAAGGCCGGCAGCTTCCTGGACCTCTGCTACAACCCCGACTTCGCGGTCGAGGTGACGTTGCAGCCGCTGCGCCGCTACGACATGGACGCGGCGATTCTGTTCTCCGACATTCTGGTGGTGCCGCACGCGCTGGGGCAGCCCCTGGCCTTCCTGGAGGGCGAGGGGCCGAAGCTCGATCCCGTGCGCAGCGTCGAGGATCTGAAGCGCCTGTCGCGCGACCGCTTCCACGAGCGGCTGGAGCCGGTCTACGAGACGGTCCGGCGTCTGTCCGCTGCCATCCCCCAGCATACCACGCTGATCGGCTTTGCGGGCGCTCCCTGGACGATTGCGTGCTATATGGTGGAGGGAGCGGGGTCCAAGGAGTACGCGCACGTCAAGCGCTGGGCCTACGGCGACCCCGAAGGCTTCGCCCAGCTGATCCACCTGCTGGTCGAGACCACCGCCGATTACCTCTGCACCCAGATCGACGCGGGCGCCGAGACCGTGCAGCTGTTCGACAGCTGGGCCGGCGTGCTGCCGCCGGACGCCTTCCGCCGCTGGGTGATCGAGCCGACCCGCCGCATCGTCGCCCTGGTCAAGGCGAAGCACCCGACCGTGCCGGTCATCGGTTTCCCGCGCGGCGCCGGGCTTTGCTATCAGGATTATGTGTCGGACAGCGGCGTGGACGCCGTGGGCCTCGACACCACCGTGCCGCCGGTCTGGGCCGCGCGCAACCTCCAGACCCGCCTGCCGGTGCAGGGTAACCTGGACCCGATCATGCTTGCCGTCGGCGGCAAGGCGCTGCGCGAGGCTGCCTGGGGCATTCTCGACGCGCTGGCCGGGCGTCCCTTCGTCTTCAACCTCGGTCACGGCGTCATCCAGACCACGCCGCCGGAGCATGTGGCCGAGCTGGCACGGCTGATCAAGGCCTGGCCGGAGCGCGGCTAAAAATCGTGCGGGAGGGACTGGACAGGAACACGGCTCCGCTCCAGTTTACGGCTCCATGCCAGTCCCTCAATCGCCCCCTCAAAATTCCGGTCGGCGTATCGCCGTCGTCCTGTTCAACCTCGGTGGCCCCGACAGCCCTGAGGCGGTCAGGCCGTTTCTGTTCAATCTGTTCAACGATCCGTCGATCATCCGGATCCCGAACCCGATGCGGTTCCTGCTGGCCAGCTTCATTTCCGGGCGGCGGGCCAAGGCGGCGAAGGCGATCT
>JAEZID010000127.1 GCA_023416195.1 Pseudomonadota bacterium
GCTTGTCGTCCTCGGCGTCGCGCACGTTCTGCAGCACCGGCAGCAGGTGGTCCAGATTGTGCCCGTCGATCGGGCCGATGTAGTAGAAGCCCAGCTCCTCGAACAGCGTGCCGCCGGTCACCATGCCGCGTGCGTACTCCTCCGCCCGGCGCGCCGCCTTGCGCAGCGGGCGCGGCAGCTGGTCGGCCAGATCCTCGGCGATGTGGCGCAGGGTCAGGAAGGGCTTGGAGGAGATCAGGCGCGACAGATAGGCGCTGAGCGCCCCCACGGGCGGCGCGATGGACATGTCGTTGTCGTTCAGGATGACGATCACCCGGCCCTGGCCGGAGCCGATGTTGTTCATCGCCTCATAGGCCATGCCGGCGCTCATCGCGCCGTCGCCGACCACGCAGATTACATGGTTCCCGCGGCCCAGCCGGTCGCGCGCCACGGCCATGCCGAGCCCGGCGGACATGGCCGTCGAGCTGTGCGCCGCCCCGAACGGGTCGTACGCGCTCTCCGTGCGTTTGGTGAAGCCGCTGAGGCCGCCGCCCATGCGCAGGGTGCGGATGCGGTCGCGCCGCCCGGTCAGGATCTTGTGCGGGTAGCACTGGTGCCCGACGTCCCAGATCAGCCGGTCGTCAGGCGTGTCGAAGACGTAATGCAGGGCGACGGTCAGTTCGACCACGCCCAGCCCGGCGCCGAGATGCCCGCCGGTGACGGACACCGCGTCGATGGTCTCCGCGCGCAGCTCGTCGGCCAGTTGGCGCAACTGTCCAGGCTTGAGCGCGCGAAGCTCCGCGGGTGTGGGGACGGTGTCGAGAAGGGGGGTTCTGCTGGCCACGGGTCGGTGCTCCTTCCCCGTTCCGCGCGCCTGATTGGGGCGTTTGCGCGCGTTGTTCTTGGATTCGATCAAAGGTGAAAGCTGCCGGAAGGGTGCGCCAGCATCCCGCGGGTATGATACGGTAAACTACCGCTCCGGCGCGTTCAGGCGTCCTTGCACCCTTTGAGCACGGAAGAGTGCCGGTCGATGCCGCAACACTGCCGATTTTCGTTCGGGACACGGCGCGGATGGTGCGGCCTTCGACGTGACCAAGAGCCGGCCGGGACAACCGGCACCCGACCTCATGGGGCGTTTTACGCGCAAAGTTTGGATATGACCTTCGGCAATGCTATCGTTCAAAGACGTAAGCATTTTAGCCGAAGGCCAGCGACATGGCTCACAGCCAGGACGGAACGGCATCGACCGCGTGCCCGAACGCGGTACGGCGGCCCCGTTCCCGCGCCGGACGCTCGGGAGCGGTCGCGCTGGCCCTTGCGTTGACGGGCTGGCTTGCCGCCATGCCTGCGACCGCCTCCCAAGGCGCTCCGTCCTGCGCCGACGACGAGCCGCCCGGCCCATCGGTCCTCGACGCAACGGCCGGCGGAGGCGACGCTCTGGCGCGACTGGCCCGCGAGAACCCGGCGGAGGCCCTGCGCTGCTCCGACTTTTTTCCCGGCGCCGTCATGGACGCTTTGACGGAGGCGGCCCGCGCCGCGCCCTTCGACGCGGTGGGCGCCTATGAGCGGCTGGCCGCCCGTCCCGGCGGGGCCGGCATCGTCGCGGCGGCGCTCGCCCCCGACCGCCTGGCGGGCGCACTCGACAACGGATTGCCCTTCTACCAGACGCGACACGAGCTGCGGCGCCGCCTGCCGCCGGCCGCCATGCGGGCGCTGGAGACGCGAGCGGCGACGCTGTTGACCGCCGCCTTCGCGCAGGATTCGGCCCACATCGCGAACCAGATCGGCATCCTGCTCGACGACATGTCGGAGGACCACCCCGAGGACCGCTTCCGCGTGGCTCTGGCGCTGCCCGCCGACGCCCTGTTCGCGGTGATCGCCCGCGTCGGACCGCAGCTCTACACCTCCTCGCTGGACGGGCTGTTCAACGTGCTCCGCCTGCAACTGAAGCAGGAACGGCGCGGTTTCCTCGACCTCGCCAAGGCTCCGGCCACGCGAGATGCTTGGGCGCGCTTCTTCATCGCCGTGGTGTCGAGCGGACGGGGGCGCGACCTGTTCGACACGTCCGCCAAGCCGGCCAGCGGAACCGTGCGCGATCTGGCCAAGGTCAGCGTCGGAGCGCTCCTCTCCTTCGAGCACGGGGTGGCTCCGCCCATCGTCGCCGGCGCGCTCGCCGAAGCGATGAACCTGCGGCCGGCGCAGGTCCGCGCCGCCTTCGAGGACGAACTGGCGGAGCGGCACCGCACGGCGTCGGACACGCACCTCCGGTCGGTGGTCGGCCTCGCCGGGGGATTGCACGCCCAGCGCCTTGCGGGGCGCCGTCCCACGCCCGCGTTCCTGGCCGAACGGTTCGCCGAGCTGTACCCCATGCCGCCGACGCCGGTGCTGACGGAAGACCGGCTGTTCCAGGCGGGCGTCAACTGGCAGCGGATGACCTTCTACGACGACCGCGACGGCCGCACCTCGTTCCGCGCCTTCGTGAAGCAGCGCCGCGCGCTCGGCTGGGCGATCCAGGACCAAGGCGGCTTCATCACCGCCACCAGCCCGGAACGGCGCGGCCGCCGGATCGTTGCCGTCGCGGACGTGCCGGGGGCGGGCGAGCAAGGCCGCGCCGCCCTGCGCGACTGGATGGCCCGGCAGCAGGCGGCGCCGTCCATCGTCATCCATCGCGGTCACAGCTACCACGAGAACGGCACGATGACCGAGATCGCCCCGGCGACGGCGCTGGTCTTCTGGGGTTCCTGCGGCGGTCATGTGCGGCTTGCCGCCACCCTGGAGCAGGCGCCGGACGCGCAGGTGCTGGCGACCCAGAACATCGCCATGTCGAGCGTCAACCAGACGCTGTTGCGGATCATGGAGGAGCGGTTGCTGAACACCGGCGTCATCGACTGGAACGCCGTCTGGGCCGACGCCCAGGCGCAGATTCAGGACCGCTCCTTCTCGTCCTACAAGCGCCCCGACCAGGATTCCGCCAATCTGGCCCTGCGGGGCTGGCGCCTGTGGGCGGAACGGCCGAAGCGTCCGCAGACCTGACCGCCGCATTCCGACGGGCCGGCGCCATCCGCTCGCCATAGCCGCGAACCACCCGGCCAAAGGCCACAATGCGGTTTAAAAGCACCCCCGCCATGTGCGTGGTGGTTGACAGAACAACCGCCACCCGACACCCTTTGCAGGAACGGACACGTCGCCTTCCGTTCGAGGTAGAACAAGAACTTGTGTCCGATGGCCCGCCGATGCCCGTGACCGAACCGAGACTCTGGCACGAGGCTGAGCAGCCATGATGCACCGCATCCGCATCGCCCGCACCCCGCGCACGCGTTACACGGCGCTGCTCCGCAATGGCGAGCCAGTCATCGATTCGTCCACCCTCATCCTGAAGCGGCTGCGCGGCGAGCTTCCCTCCGCCTGGGGCATGCTGCTGGCCGAGCCGCGCCAGACGGTGGACAGCATCGACTGGTGGGGCGAAGGGCTGGGCAACCCCACGCCGCTGCACGCGGTGCCCGCCCACGACCGCGCCACGCTGCTGGGAGTCCTGAAGGAACGGCTGGCGCATGTCCGCTCCGTCGCCGAGCGCGCGCGGACCACCGATCCGGAACTGGCCGAGCTGATCCGGCTGGCCACGCAGTTCCCCGACGACAGCTGCGTCTATTCGGTGGCCGGGCAGCCGTGCGTCATCTTCTGGGGGCATGCGACGGCCGGAGCGGCCCTTCTGGTCTCCGCCACGTCAACCGCCGCCCCGGTTTCGGCGGGGATCGCGCCGCCCCCGGCAAGCGTTCCTCACAACACTCTCAACACCGCTTCACCCGCCCCCACGGCAACGCCGGCACCATCGGAACCGACGCCCGCACCGGCCGCGACGGCGCTCGGGACGGCGCTCGGCTGGCGGGCCGGGATGATCGCCGGGTTGAGCGTCCTGCTGGTCCTGGTGCTGTTCGCCGGCCTCGCCTTCTGGTTGCGTTGGTGGCCGGTTCCCCTGCTCACCGGCGGCGACCTGCACGCCCGCCTGCGGATGGAGGACGACCGGTCCGCGACGCTCCAGGCCGAACTCGACGCGCTGGAGGCCCGCTTGCAGGACGCGCGCAAGTCCTGCCGCGCGCCGGAGCCGGGTGCGGCGGCGCTGCCTCTTCCCCTTCAGCCGC
>JAEZID010000159.1 GCA_023416195.1 Pseudomonadota bacterium
GCCCGGGGCATCGCGAGGCTTTAAAACGCACCCGGGCACCGCTATGGTCGCGCGCGCGTGCTATGAGACCCGCAAGCCACCCTCAATCCAGCGCCCGCATCCTCCGGAGAGTGCCGATGATCCCCCGCTATACCCGCCCCGAAATGGCCCGCATCTGGGAGCCGGAAAACCGCTTCCGCATCTGGTTCGAGATCGAGGCGCACGCCTGCGACGCGCAGGCCGAGCTGGGCGTGATCCCGAAGGAGGCCGCCAAGGCGGTGTGGGAGCGCGGCAAGTGGGAGATCGACCGCATCGACGAGATCGAGCGTGAGACCCGCCACGACGTCATTGCCTTCCTGACCAACCTCGCCGAGTATGTCGGACCGGAGGCGCGTTTCGTCCACCAGGGCATGACCTCGTCGGACGTGCTGGACACCTGCCTCGCCGTGCAGATGACCCAGGCAGCCGACCTGCTGCTGGAGGACATGGACAAGCTGCTGGCCGTGCTGAAGCGCCGCGCCTACGAGCACAAGGACACGGTCACCATCGGCCGCAGCCACGGCATCCACGCCGAGCCGACCACCTTCGGCCTGAAGCTGGCGAACCACTACGCCGCCTTCGCCCGTGGCCGCGAGCGTCTGGTCCAGGCGCGCCAGGACATCGCCACCTGCGCCATCTCGGGCGCGGTCGGCACCTTCGCCAACATCGACCCGCGCGTCGAGGAATACGTCGCCGAGAAGATGGGCCTGACGCCGGAGCCGGTGTCCACCCAGGTCATCCCGCGCGACCGCCACGCCTTCTACTTCTCCGTCCTCGGCGTCATCGCGTCGAGCATCGAGAATCTGGCCACGGAGATCCGCCACCTCCAGCGCACCGAAGTGCGCGAGGCGGAGGAGTTCTTCCATCCGGGCCAGAAGGGCTCGTCGGCCATGCCGCACAAGCGCAACCCCGTCCTGTCGGAGAACCTGACCGGCCTCGCCCGCATCGTCCGCTCGGCCGTCGTGCCGGCGCTGGAGAACGTGGCGCTGTGGCACGAGCGCGACATCTCCCACTCCTCGGTCGAGCGCATGATCGGCCCGGACGCCACCGTCACGCTGGATTTCGCGCTGATGCGCCTGACCGGCATGATGGACAAGCTGGTCGTCTATCCGGAGCGCATGAAGAAGAACCTGGACGACCTCGGCGGCCTCGTCTTCTCGCAGCGCGTCCTGCTGGCCCTGACCCAGGCGGGCATGAGCCGCGAAGACTCCTACAAGGCCGTCCAGCGCAACGCCATGCAGGTGTGGGAGCACGGCGGCAACTTCCTGGAACTGCTGGCCGCCGACGCCGAGGTCGCCAAGCACATCTCCCGCGCCGAGCTGGAGCCCATGTTCAACATGGCCTACCACACCAAGCACGTGGACACGATCTTCAAGCGCGTGTTCGGCGCCTAAGTCCCTGGACTGAACCGTCCAGCATAGTCTTTGAAACGGGCTGTGATCCGGCAATGGTCACAGCCCGTTCGTTTTTGCTAAACCTTATCGAAAGCTTCCGGGAACACCCTGTCCCACGGAGACGCCGCTGCGGTGGCATCGGGACATGGGGGACCGATCGTGAAGCGTACCAATTCGGCGGCACTGCTGATGCTTGCCAGCATGGGGGCGGTTTCCCCGTCCCTGGCGGCCGAACCTCTTCCCATCCGGCAGGATTTCGAGAGCGGGCGCCTGGACGACGGCGCGCTGGCGCCCTGCTACCGCCGCGAAAACCTCCTCGCCAACACGGCCGACACGGCGCGCGACGGCGCGCGGGCGGCGCGGCTGGAGGTGTTCCCCCAGGGACAGGCGCCGACGCCCGCACGGGCCATCGAAATGGGCGCTGCCCGCCCTTCCCCCTCCTGCACCGATCCGGCGGCCCCCGACGCGGCCTATGAGGACGACGGCACCGAGCGCGCCGAGCTGTGGGAACCGTCGAAGACCCGCATCGCCTTCGGCACGGAGGCCTGGTACGGCTTCAGCATGCGCGTGGACGGGACCGTGCCGGCCGACGACGGCCGCCGTTTGGTCATCGGCCAATGGAAGCAGGCCGGCGGCAAGAGCCCCTTCGTGGCGCAGCGTTTCGGCAACCGGAACTTCCACATCACCTTCCAGCAGGACGCCCGGAACGGCAACGAATGCCGCGTGCTGCTGGCCTACCAGAGCGAACCGGCGCCCCAGGCCGACAGCGTCGATCTGACGACCGGCGCGCCCTGCCAAACCGATGTGGTGGTGGAGCGCTTCAGCCCCCTGCCCTCGCCCTTCGGCGCCTGGACGGATCTGGTCTACCACCTGAAGGGTTCGACCGGGACCGACGGCCTGCTGGAGGTCTGGGCGAACGGCGAACTGGTGGCGCGAGCGACCGGGCGAATCGGCTACGCCGGAGCCGGCAAGCAGTATTTCAAGTTCGGCCCCTACCGCGACAGCGCGCCCTACGCCACCTCGGCCACCATCGATTCCTTCGCGCGCGGCGGCAGTTTCAGCGAGGTCGCCTCGGGCCTGAACCGTGGCGCCGAGGGCGAGATCGCCACCAGGGACGTGCCCGCGCGGTATTGAGGAGGCGGTTATTGAGGAGGCGGCAGTTCCCTCTCCCGCAACGCGGGGGAGGGTTAGGGAGGGGGCAACACCCCCCGACAGCTCACACGAATCAAAAAGGCCCGGCGCATCCCCGCGCCGGGCCTTCTTTCCATCCCAACAGGACGCTTACTCCTGATGCACCTGCTGGCGGGCGACGTCCAGCAGAAGGGCAAGCTCCTTCTCGACGCGGTGGTCGGAAATGTCGATGCCCCTGGCGTGCAGGTCGGCGGCCAGACGGTCGCGGATGTCGTGCGGACCGGACTCGCCGATGTCGGCGTCGATGATCTGGCGGGCGTAGGCGTCCGCGTCGGCCCCGGTCAGGCCCAGCAGATTGGCGGCCCACAGGCCGGCCAGCCGGTCACGGCGGGCGCGAATCCTGAAGAGCAGGTCCTGGTCGTGCTGGAACTTGTTTTCGAAAGCCCGCTCGCGCTCGTCAAAGGTCGTCATGGGGACCTAGGCTCCTTGGATTGGTTTTGCGCTCCCAGATACAAGACTATATAGCCGGTACGCCGGGCGTCGTCACCGCCCCGGCGCACCGTCCATTCGGCGAATCCGGCGTGCGGCGACATACCCAAGAGGGAAGCGGAAGGCAAGATTCCCGATGTGCAGCGTGATCCTCCTGCGACGACCGGACGCAACATGGCCCCTGATCGTCGCCGCCAACCGCGACGAAATGGCCGGCCGCCCGTGGCAGCCGCCGGGGCGCCACTGGCCCGACCGGCCGAACGTGGTCGCCGGGCTGGATGAACTGGCCGGCGGGTCCTGGATGGGCCTCAACGACGAAGGCGTGCTGGCCGCCGCGCTGAACCGCCCGGGCACGCTGGGGCCGGAGGCCGGCAAGCGCTCGCGCGGGGAACTGGTGCTGGAGGCGCTGGACCACGCCGACGCGGCCGACGCGGTGCTGGCGCTGGGGCAGCTCGACACGCGGGCCTACCGGCCCTTCAACCTCGTGGTCGCCGACAACCGCGACGCCTACGTGGTGATCCACCGCGGCACCTCCGCCCGCAACCGGCCGGAGGTGATTCCCGTGCCCGAGGGCGTGCACATGCTGACCGCCTTCGACCTGGACGACACCGAGGACCCGCGCATCGCGCAGTACCTGCCGCTGTTCCGCCACGCCGCCCCGCCCGACCCGAATCACGCGGATCCCGGCCGTATGGACTGGGGCGGCTGGCCGGAGCTGCTGGCAAGCCGCATCTGGGACGGCGAGCGCGGCGAGCGCGGCGCGATGAACTTCCGCCTGCCCACCGGCTTCGGCACGGTGTCGAGCGCGCTGGTCGCCCTTCCCTCGGCCGAGCGCCCCGACCTGAAGCCGATCTGGCATTTCGCGGGCGGCCCGCCGCACGAGGCCCCGTGGGAGCCCGTCGAGCTGGGATAAGGACAGGGTTTCAGGGCGGCCCCCGACGCGCCCGCCCCCCGCGCATTGTGTTCCAAGGGCCAGCTTGCTATATCACTCGTGCATATCCCTGGACCGGCGGTCCCCGCCGGCCCACAGTTTTTTGGACGATCTCGCAATGACACGACGCCGGCGCATCTACGAAGGCAAGGCGAAGGTACTCTTCGAAGGTCCGGAGCCGGGCACCCTGGTGCAGTACTTCAAGGACGACGCGACCGCCTTCAACAACCAGAAGAAGGGCATCATCACCGGCAAGGGGGTGCTGAACAACCGCATCTCCGAGTACCTGATGAGCCGCCTGTCCGAGATCGGCGTTCCGACGCACTTCGTGCGCCGCCTGAACATGCGCGAACAGCTGGTTCGCGAGGTCGAGATCATCCCCATCGAACTGGTCGTGCGCAACGTCGCCGCCGGCTCGCTGTCCAAGCGCTTCGGCATTCCGGAAGGGACGCCGCTGCCGCGCTCGATCATCGAGTATTATTACAAGTCGGACGAGCTGAACGACCCGATGGTGACCGAGGAGCACATCACGGCCTTCGGCTGGGCGGCTCCGCAGGATCTCGACGACATGGTCGCGCTGTCCTTGCGCGTGAACGACTACCTGTCGGGCCTGTTCCTCGGCATCGGCCTGAAGCTGGTGGACTTCAAGCTGGAGTTCGGCCGGCTGTGGGAGAACGAGGAGATGCGCATCGTCCTCGCCGACGAGATCAGCCCCGACAACTGCCGCCTGTGGGACATCAAGACCAACGAGAAGCTGGACAAGGACCGCTTCCGCCAGGATCTCGGCAAGGTCGAAGAGGCCTATCAAGAGGTTGCCCGGCGTCTCGGCATCCTGCCGGAAGGCGGGCCGGTGGACGTCAAGGGTCCCAAAACCGTCCAATAACACCATCACATCGAGCGAGCGGATATTCCGATGAAGGCGAAGGTTCACGTCACCCTCAAGCGCGGCGTTCTCGACCCCCAGGGCAAGGCCATCGCGCACGCGCTGCACACGCTGGGCTTCGACGGCGTCGAGGACGTCCGCGCCGGCAAGG
>JAEZID010000175.1 GCA_023416195.1 Pseudomonadota bacterium
GCGCCGGCCTGGACGACGTCGCGGCCGAGGCGCCGCCGGCCGCCGCCGCGCCGCTCGCCGCCCCCTCGGTGGAGGAGGCGCTGGCCGCCGGGCGCCTGATCCTGGTGGCGGAGGATCACCCGACCAACCGGCAGGTCATCCAGCGCCAGCTGGCCCTGCTCGGCCACGCGGCGGAGGTGGCGGAGGACGGCGCGGAGGCCCTGGCGATGTGGCGCAGCCGCCCTTACGCGCTGCTGCTGACCGACTGCCAGATGCCGGAGATGGACGGCTTCGAGCTGACCCGGATCATCCGCGCCGAGGAAGCCGGCACGGGTGCGGCCCGCCTGCCGATCATCGCCATCACCGCCAACGCCATGGAGGGCGAGGCGCAGAAGTGCCTTGCCGCCGGCATGGACGGCAGCATTTCCAAGCCGCTGGAAGTCGGCCAGCTGCGCCGCATCCTGGAAAGCCATCTGCCGTCCGCCGCCGGCGCGGACGGGGGGCGGGCGTCAGAGGCGGTCCCGTCTTCCGCGCCGATTCCCGCGCCGTCCGATCTGCCGCCCATCGACGTCGCCGCGCTGGCCGCCCTGTTCGACGGGGACGCGGAGTTCGTCCGCCAACTTCTCGACGAGTTCGTCAGTTCGAACACCGCGACGCAGGAGCGTCTGGCGACGGCGTTCGAGTCTGGGGCCTGGGACGAGGTGCGGCAGGCCGCGCACAAGCTCGCCGGTTCCTCCCGCACGGTCGGCGCCCGCGATCTGGCGGCGGTCGGCGATGCGATCGAACTGGCCTGCGTGGATGGACGGCGGGACGGCGTGGGCGACCTCGTGACCCGCACCGCCCGCGAACTCGGCCGCGTCGCGGCCTTCGTGGAGCGGTTGTAGCCCGATTTATACCAAATCCCGGTGATCGGAACCGATCACCGGGCCTCAATCGCCGGCGCCGGCGTCCGCCGGCTTGGCTCCGCCGCATGAGCGGCGCGGCGGCGGTCGCCGCCGATACCAAGTCCCGATGAGTTGGCCTCATCGGGACTTGGCATTACGCGGCGAGCGGCCGCAAGCCCCGCTCGCGCACCAGGGCGGACAGCCGCTGTTCGAACGCCGCGCGCGCCCCGTCCGCCAGATCGAAGCGCACGTGGCAGTGGGCGCGCTCCACCTCCAGCACGCGGAAGGGCAGCGGGGTGCCGAAGCCGTCGATGTGCAGCGTGCCGCGGGCGCCGGAGACCGCGTCGTTCCAGCCCTCCAGCGCGGCGCCGCCGGCGGACAGGTTGAGCGCGCGGCAGGTCCGGCCGCCGGTCGCGCCCTCCACCCGCACCGGCAGGTCGGTGGCGTAGCGGGTCTCGCGGCGGCGGTCCACCTCGCTCATGGAGGTGCGCACGACGCGGATCAGGACGCTGCGCAGATCGTCGATGCTGTTCGACACCTCGTCCGCCACGGTCCGGACCTCGGCCGCGCGGTCGCCGGTGGCGCTGGCCTCGCGGGAGACCTCGGCGATGCGGGTCGAGACCTCCTGCGCGGCGTCGGCGGTTTCGCTGACGTTGCGGCTGATCTCCTGGGTGGCGGCGGCCTGCTCCTCCATGGCGGCGGCAATGGTCGCGGCCACATGGTCCACGTCGGTGATGCTGCTAGTGATGCTGCCGACGGCGGCCACCGCGTTGCCGGTGACCGACTGGATTTCGGCGATCTGTGTCGCGATGTCCTCGGTCGCCTTGGCGGTCTGGTTGGCGAGGCTCTTGACCTCGCTGGCCACGACGGCGAAGCCCTTGCCCGCCTCGCCGGCCCGCGCCGCCTCGATGGTGGCGTTCAGCGCCAGCAGGTTGGTCTGGCTGGCGATGTCCTGGATCAGTTGGGCCACGTCGCCGATGCGGGTCACGGCGTTGGACAGCGATTGGATGGTTTCGCGGGCGTGCTCGCCGCTCGCCACGGCGCGGCGGGTGATGTCGCTGGCCTGTCCGACCTGGGTGCCGATCTCGCGGATCGAGGCGGCCAGCTCCTCGGTCGCGGAGGCGACGGTCTGGGCGTTGCGCAGGGCCTGTTCGGCCGCCGCGGCGACCGACTGGCTGTTCACGCCGACCGCGCCGGCCGAATGGGCCATGGCGCCGGCGTTGGCTTCCATGCGCTGGGTGCGCTCGGCGACGCGGTCCACGGCGCTGCGGGTCTCGCGCTCCACCGTCGCGGCCATGCCCTCCAGGGCGGCGACCTTGGCGGCCTCGGCCTCGGCGCGCTGGCGTTCCTGCTCGCTGTGCAGGCGCTGGTTGTCCAGGCCGTTCGCCTTGAACACCTCCACGGCGCGGGCCATGGCGCCGATCTCGTCGCGCGAGTCGGCGCGCGGCACCGCCGCCGTGTAATCGCCGCCGGCCATGCGCTGCATCACGGCGGTCAGGCTTTCGATGGGCCGCACGACGCGGCCGATCACCACCAGCGCGCCGGCCAGGACCGCCACAGCCGCCATGGCGAGCAGCAGAAAAGCCCCGAGGCGGGCTTCGTCGTAGGCCCGCACCGCCTCGGCAAAGCTTTCGTCGGCAAGGCGGACCTGGAGGTCGATCAGGCTGCCGATGCGGTCGGTGACCGGGTCGATGGTCTGGTACAGTTCCTTTCGGACGAAGGCGTCGAGCCCGGCGGCGTCCTTGGCCGCCAGGATGCGGGTCAGCCGGTCCACGGTCTCGTCGGCCTTGAGCATCAACGGCTTGAGCTGGTTGACGAGGTCGGCCTCCTCGGGGGCGAGGGAGGTCGCCAGATAGGCCTGCCAGCGCGACCGGATGTCCCCCTTGGCCTTCTGCGCGGAGGCGAGGCTTTCCTCCCAGGAAAAGGCGCCGTCGCGCGCCTTGTGCGAGGCGTCCACGACGAAGACGGCGTAGGCGTCGGAGATGATCTTCAGGTTGCGCAGCGGGATGACGCGGTCCTCGTAGACGGTCTTCAGATCCTTGTTCGCGATGCCGAGCGCGCGCAGTCCCACCAGATCGCTCACGGCCAGAAGCCCGCCGAGCAGGGCCAGAACCGTCAGCAGGACAAGCTTGATCGTAATCCGCATCGCATCCCCCATGGAAACCGCAGGCGATCCTGAAGCGGCGGCATCGGCCGCCCCGGCCGCAAATCATGGGGTAAGAGGATACCTCGAATACGCGCAAAAAACCGAAAAAACTGTATGACTGAAAGCATATGACAGCCCCACCCGCCGGGCGATGGGCTCACCCGGCGGGTGCGGATGGTGACGCCGGTCTCAGTGGACCTTCACTTCGTTGCCGACGTCCTTGCGGTAGACGTGCACGTGATAAGCCGCCATCGGGTTGCGCCGGACGTAGTCGAGCAACCGCCGCTCCGTCTCCGGCGAGGCGTTGCGGATCAGCATCTGCCAGGCCGGCTCCATGGTCGCGCGGCGGGTCTCGTCCTGGGGAAGCATGATGAAGCCGGCCCATTCCGGCCGGAAGTCGGACAGATAGCTTTCCGCGTAATGCCGCATCATGGCCGCGTCGTTGACGTTGACCGTTTTCATGTTTTCGAAACAGACACGAAGATGCATCGCCTGTCTCCTCACTTCGGGGCATCGCTGCACGAGATATGAGTACAACAGGCGAATTCGCCAACCGTCAGCCTTGCGGTGCATAGGAGGTGGCTGGTCGGGGCATGAAAAAGCCCCTCCCCCGAACGCGGCGGGGAAGGGGCCCCAGTCTTGGCGGATAGGAGAGGGACCCGACCGGAGCCCCGGCGAACGCCGTGAGGCGCGCCTGGACGCGGGGGCCGGTCCTCAGCCGAACTTATAACTGATGCCGTAGCCGCCGCGCGGGTAGTCCCACTGAATATTTTCCTTGTCCTGGCAGATCACCCGGCAGGTGCCGCATTCCAGGCAGCCGTCGGTGGCCAGCGTCACGGTGCCCGCCTCGTTCTTCGAATAGCAGGCCGCCGGGCAGCAGAAGGTGCAGGCCTGCGTTTCGCAGGTCTGGCACACCGCCTCGTTCCGGATGCGGATGTGCGGGTGGCTTTCGTCGACGATGTAGCGGTTCTGATAGAGCTTCTCTTCGACCTTGACCATGATGCTCATCGCACGGCCCTCACCAGCTTGATTGCGTCGCCGACCAGCCCGAAGACCGAGCGCTTCTTGACGAAGGACTTCATGATCTCCTTCTCCTTCGTCTTCTTGTCCACGCTGTCCACCGTGAACCAGTTGTGCGCGGCGGCCGTGATGGTGTCGGGGTAGGCGCCGAAGAACTGCTTGTTCTCGTGCATGATCCCCGGCAGGTTCCGGTACTTCTTCAGGTCCTTCATGATGAAGCTGTCGTCCAGCTTCTTCTTGTAGCCGGCGAGGTTGGCGGCGCTGTACGCCTTGCCGGCCTGCTTCAGTTCGATCACCGTCTCCGCGGCCATGCGGCCGGACGCCATGGCGAGGTTGGAGCCCTCGCGGTGCGCGGCGTTGTTGAAGTGGGCGGCGTCGCCGACCACCATCCAGCCGTCGCCGTACAGCTGCGGAACCGCCTTGTAGCCGCCCTCCGGGATCATGTGGGCGGCGTATTCCTTCATCTCCGCCCCTTCGATCAGCGGCTTGATGACGGGGTGATTCTTCAGATCCTCCAGCATCTTGTACGGCGGGCAGCTGCCGTGCTTGAAGTCGGAGATCAGGCAGCCGATGCCGATCGTCAGCGATTCCTTGTTGGTGTACAGGAACGCCGTGCCGACCATGCCCTTGGTCACCTTGCCCATGATCTCGATGACCACGCCCTCGTCGCCCTTCAGGCCGAAGCGCTGCTGGATCAGCTCGGGATCGATGAACAGGATTTCCTTGACCGCCAGCGCCACGTTCTGCGGCTCCAGCTCCTGCTGGTAACCGGAGCGGCGGGCCAGCAGGGCGTTCACGCCATCGGCCATGATGACCACGTCGGCGTGGATCTCTCCGCCCTCGCGGTCGGTGCGCACGCCGATCACCTTGCCCGACGCGTCGCGGATCAGCTCCGTGACGGTGGTCTCGCAGATCTGAAGGCCGCCGGCCTCGCGGATCTTCTCCGAGAACCACTTGTCGATGTTGGCGCGGATGATGGTGTAGCGGTTCGGAGTCTCGGTGTTGAAGGCGTCCGAGCGGTAGTTGGTGCCGATGTAGTTGTCGTCGCCCAGCAGCCAGATGCGCTGCTCGATGATGTGGCGTTCGGTCGGGCAGTCGTCCCGGAAGTCCGGGATGATCTTCTCCAGCTCGGCGGCGTACATGATGCCGCCCTGGACGTTCTTGGCGCCGGGATACTCGCCGCGCTCCAGCTGGAGCACGTTGAGGCCCTGCTTGGCCAGCGTGTAGGTCGCCGCGTTGCCGGACGGGCCGGCACCGATGACGATGGCGTCGAACTTTTCGACCATGTCCTGAGGGCTCCTTATCGGCCGTGTTTCAACGGGCGGGTTTTCAGCCGGCCAGCCGGTTGACCGACAGGCGCCGGGAGAAGGCGTCGGTCAGGGCCGGCAGGATCGTCAGCGCGTCGCCGATCAGGCCCTGGTGGGCGAAGTCGAAGATCGGCGCGTTGGGATCGGTGTTGATCGCCAGGATCAGGTCGGACTTCTCCATGCCGACCCGGTGCTGGATGGCGCCGGAGATGCCGGCGGCGATGTACAGCTTCGGGCGGACGGTCTTGCCGGTCTGCCCGACCTGACGGTCGTTGGTGGTCCAGCCGGCCTGCACCAGCGGGCGCGTCACGCCCACCTCGGCGCCCAGCACGGCGGCGAGGTCGAAGGCCAGCTTCAGGTTCTCCGGCTTGCCGAGCCCCTTGCCCGCCGCGACGATGATGTCGGCGAAGGCCAGCTGCGCCTCGTTCTGCTCACGGTCGGCGATGAAGTTCAGCACCTTCGTGACGACGTCGTCCTCGCGCAGCTGCGGGAACACCTCGACGATGCGGCCGACGCGGGCATCGTCGCGCTCCGGCATCGACATCACGCGGGGGCGGACGGTGGCCATCTGCGGGCGGTAGGCCAGCGTCTGGATGGTGCACAGCAGCGTGCCGCCGAAGGTCGGGCGCGTGGCCGCCAGCGAGCGGTTGTCCAGATAGATGTCCAGTTCCGTGCAATCCGCCGTCAGCCCGGTCGCCAGCGTGGTGGCGATGGCGCCCGCCAGATCGCGGCCCAGCGTGGTGGCGCCCAGCAGCACGATTTCCGGCTTGTAGGCGTTGACCACGTCGGTCATCACCCGGCAGTACGGGTCGGTACGGTATTCGGCCAGCACCGGGTCGGTGACCTTGTAGACGACGTCCGCGCCGTAGGAGATGCTGTCGGCGCAGATGCGGTTCAGGTCCGGCCCCTCCGCGCCCAGCACCACGGCGCCGACCTCGACGCCCAGCTTGTCGGCCAGCTTGCGGGCCTCGCCCAGAAGCTCCAGCGACACGGAATGGACGATGCCGCGCTCCTGCTCCACGATCACCCACACGTCCTTGTAGACCTTCAGGTGTTCGGGAAGCTGGAACTTGCGTCCCTGCGGCTTGCTTGGTTCGCTCATCGGCGGATACTCCGAAGGAAATTCGTCGGGGGACGGCGCGTCACAGCCCGGCCGCGGCGCGGGCGAGCAGATCGTCGGCGAGCTTGGGCTGGGCGCCGAAGATGGCCTCGACGGCGGCGGAGGCCAGCGCCTCCGGCGTGCCGCCCTCGGCCTCGATCATCGTGGCCTTCTGGGCCAGCGGCTTCGGCACGAAGACCTTCGACACGACGGTGGGCGAGCCCTTGAGGCCGACCTTGGTCTCCTCGGCGCCGGTGGTGTCCTTGCTCCAGGTCTTCAGCGGATAGCGGGCGGCGCGGAACAGGTCGTCCATCTTGCCGAAGCGGATGGTGTTCGTGCCTTCCAGCATCGTGATCATGCAGGGCAGTTTGGTCTTCAGCACCTGCACGCCGCCTTCGGCGCGTCGCTGCACCACGATCTCCTTGGCGTCGAGGTTCAGGTCCTCGATCTTCGTGATGTAGGTCAGCTGCTGGAAGCCCAGCCGCGTGGCGATGCCGGGGCCGACCTGCGCGGTGTCGCCGTCCACGGTCTGCTTGCCGCAGAAGACCAGATCGACCGGATCCTCCTCCGACAGCTTCAGGATGGCGGAGGTCAGCGCGTAGGAGGTGGCCAGCGTGTCCGAGCCCGCGAACTTGCGGTCGGTCAGCAGAACCGCATCGTCGGCACCCAGCGACAGAGCCTTGCGCAGCGACGTTTCGGCCATCGGCGGTCCCATGGTCAGGACCGTGACGCGCGCGCCGACCTTGTCCTTGATCCGAAGAGCCTCTTCCAGCGAGAAGAGGTCGAAGGGGTTGATGATGGCCGGGACGCCTTGCCGCATGATCGTGTTCGTCACGGGGTGGATGCGAATCTGGGCGCTGTCGGGCACCTGCTTGATACAGACGACGATGTGCATCCCGGTCTCCTTGCTGTCGGCCGCCCGTCCCGGAGCGGCGATGGCTTGGACAGCAAGCCCCGTGCCACTCATTCGCATCGTTGTTAAGTCCTTGAAGACGCTGCATTGAGGCGGCGTTGCGACATTGTCGCAAAAACGACAATCCGTCCGTATGTCGCCTTCGCAACAGCGGTTGTGGCTCCGTTCCCGCACGGCGTGTAAGCTCTCCGCCACGATGACCGCCACCGCCGATCTCCTCACCGACGCCGTTCGCCTGCACCAGTCCGGCCAGCTGGCCGGGGCAGCCGACGCCTATTCCCGCATCCTGGCGACGGAGCC
>JAEZID010000215.1 GCA_023416195.1 Pseudomonadota bacterium
CCGAGTACGAGGCCTATCACCGGGTCATCAGCTCGTGGGAGCGCGAGAACCTGCTGCTGAACGTGTAGCGGTTCGCTGGTCGCAAATTCTGGACGGACGATGCCCGTCGCTCTTGGGCCCGCCGCTCGTGGAGTCGCGGCGGGCATCGTCGAGTTCGCGATCCCGACATGCCAATGTAGGGCGTCGTTCGAAAAATAGCGCACATAGGCATGAAATTCGAGAAATCAGGAGGATGGCGACGACCTGACTTCCCGCAAGTTGTCTATGTGATGAAATTTTCTCTTTATGGCGCTGGATTGCTCGCGGCATGATCGCAAATCCAAGAATTCGAAACAGCCATAGGGAGAGCCACATGGACCGCCGTCAGTTCATCGTCGGGGCCGCCGCCATCGGCGCCGCCACGGCCCTCGTTCCGGCCGCCGCCCGCGCCCAGACCGGACGGGTCCGCCGAAACGTCATGAGCTTGAAGGCCGACGACCCGTTCTTCGCGGATTACGCCAAGGCGGTCACGGCGATGCACCAGCTCCCGGCCTCCGACCAGCGCAACTGGCGCAACCAGGCGTTGATCCACCTGAACCACTGCCCGCACGCGGCGGTGGATTTCGTCCACTGGCACCGCTACTACCTGACCTATTTCGAGCAGATCTGTGGCCAGCTCAGCGGCAATCCGAACTTCGCCTTGCCCTATTGGGACTGGTCCTACGGCACCGGCAACATCCCGGACCCGTTCTACGACGTGGACGCGCTGAACGTCACCTACTGGAATGACAAGTCGGACGCCCAGTCGGACAACTGGGGACCGGACGAGGTGACGACGATCGGCATCCGGATCCTGCCGAAAGGCCAGGGCGTCCAGAGCGACCCGGTGCGCGGCGGCGCCTTCACCAAGGAGAACCTCCAGAGCATCCTGGCCTCCACCGAGTTCATCTCCTTCTGGCAGTCGCTGGAGACCAGCCCGCACAACAACGGCCATGTGGTGGTCGGCGGATCCACCGGCCACATGGGCGACGGCATGTCGCCGCTCGACCCCATCTTCTGGCTGCATCACACGATGGTCGACTACATGTGGGCGTCGTGGCAGGCCAAAGGCATGACGACACCGGGCCTGGACAAGAACTACAGCGGGCAGTTCGTCGATGGGCAGGGTCAGACGGTCACCGGCATCGTCTCCGCCGGGACGCTGAACTATCCGGCGCTCGGCTACAGCTATGAGGGGCTGCCCCCGCCGTCGGCGCAGGTCGCCCTGGCGGAAGCCCCCCGGCGCACGACCCTCGCCGCCGCCGCTCCGCTCGCCAGCTCCAGCGACCCGACGGTCGTCTCCGCCCCGTACGTCACCACCATCCCGCTGAACGGGGCGCGCTCCCGCACCAGGACGCTGTCGGCGGCGGCCGCCGCGCCGGGCGGCGGACGGGTGCGTGCGGTGATCACGGTGGGCAACGCCCCGACCATCGCGCCAATGCTGATCAACGTCTTCGTCAACAAGCCGGACGCCAACGCCCAGACGCCCACCACCGACCCGAGCTTCGCCGGTTCCTTCAGCTTCTTCGGCGGCCACCGGCTGCACGCGGCGCCGCAGGACATCGTGATCGACCTGTCCAAGGCGCTGTCGCGGGCGACCTCCGCCAACGCGTCCGACGTGAGCCTGCAACTGGTGCCGGTGATGCTGGAGCCCTACACCGGCGCGCCGCCGACCTTCACGGTGCGCGGCGTCCGCGTCGTCCAGAGCTGACGCACGGCCCGGTTGCCATGCCGCTCCGTCGCGCCAATCTTACTGTCGGAGTTTCCTCCTCCCAGCGGTTTGGAACGACGGACGGTCGGCCATGGGCAAGAAATCGGCGCGCCTACCAACGATCGGGGCTTTGTTAACGCTGGCGGTTCTCGGCCTGTCGGGAGCCGCCATGCCCCTTTCCGCCGCCGGCGCGGCGGCGGAGGCGCTGGGAACGGTCGCCGCGCGCAAGCCGGCCGAGGTTTCGGTGCCCGTGCCGGCGGGCGGTCAGCGCTACTTCCTGGCCCTCACCGTGGCGCCCACGCGGGTGGAGCGTGGGGAGGGCTATGCGGTGGCGGTCTACGACTCGGCCGCCGGACCGCCCTCCGCCGGAGCAAAGCCCCTGGCGGTGTTCAGCTTCTTCCCGCCGCCGCAGGTCGGCAAGGCGGTGGAATTCGTCGCTCCGCTGCCCGCCGAGACGGTGGCCGCGCGCGGCGGGAACGGCCAGCTCGCCCTGACGGTGACGCTGGTCCCCGTGGAAGAGAAGGCGAAACTGGAGAACTCCGCCCTGGAAATCCGCTCGGTCCGCCTCCGGGCGGAATAGCCGCCGGGCAGCCCCTCCCGGCCGAGCCGGCATCCCGCTGCGCCGCCCCCGCTTATCGTTGACAACCCACCCCTTCGTGGGTGCAATAACGCCCGCGTTGGGGACGCTGTGCGGAGCGCGCCGCACCCCTGTCGAACGACTAAGAAATTCGGGGGCTCTCAGACATGAAACGACTCGCTCTCAGCATCCTCGGCGCGGTGGCCGCCGTCGCGATCGCCGGCCCGGCGATGGCCCAGGACAAGAAGCCCGTCAACATCTACATCTGGAACGACTATCTGGGTGAGACGACGACCGACGACTTCACCAAGGCCACGGGCTACCCGACGAAGGTCGATCTGTACGACAGCCTGGAACTGCTGGAGCAGAAGGTCACGGTCGGCAAATCCGGCTACGACGTGATCGTCCCGACCGCCGAGCCGACGCTGTCGCGCCTGATCCAGGCGAAGGTCGTCGCGCCGCTCGACAAGTCGAAGATCCCCAATCTGAAGAACGTCGATCCGAAGGTGCTGAAGCTGCTGGAGGCGTCCGACCCCGGCAACAAGTTCGCCGTCCCGTACCTGGGCGGCACCGTCGGCATCGCGATCATCCCGGAGAAGATCAAGGCCGTCGCCCCCGACGTCCCGCTCGACAGCTGGGACCTGATCTTCAAGCCGGAGATCGCCAAGAAGGTCGCGTCCTGCGGCATCACCGTGATGGATTCGGCGACCGACGTGATCCCGTCCGTCCTGAACTACCTCGGCCTCGATCCGAACTCCGAGAAGAAGGAGGATCTGGAGAAGGTCGAGAAGACGCTGATGGCGGTGCGTCCGTACATCAAGCAGTTCGTGACCGGCGGCAACATCAACATCCTGGCCGGCGGCGACGCCTGCGTGGTGATGTCCTACAACGGCGACGCCATCCAGGGCGCCGCCCGCGCCGAGGAAGCCAAGAACGGCGTGAAGGTCGAGTACGTCACCCCGAAGGAGGGTGTGCAGGTCTGGTGGGACACGCTGGCCGTCCTGGCCGACGCGCCGAACAAGGAGGGTGCGCACGCGTTCATCAACTTCGCGCTCGACCCGGCGAACATGGCGGCGATCTCCAACAAGGTGAACTACGCCAACGCCGTTCCGGGCTCGCTGGCCACGGTGGACGAGGCGGTGAAGTCGAACCCCGCCGTCTTCGTGCCGGAGAACAGCGCCGTCAAGCTGTTCGCGCTGAAGGCGATCAAGCAGTCCACCGAGCGCGCCCGCACGCGCCTGTGGACCAAGATCAAGACCGGCAAGTAAGGCCGTCTTAAGAGTCGATGCGCTACCAGCGCCCCGGTCGTTCCCGATGAGGGGGCGGCCGGGGCGTTCCCTTATCGGAATCCCCCTCTCGGATTCTCCCCTGTCAGCCGGACTTGAGAAGGACACCGATGGCCGTCCAGCCGATCCGCAAGCCCACGCGTCTGGAACCCTGGCAGGACCCGGCCCAGACGCCCTACGTGCGCATCGACAAGGTGACCAAGACCTTCGGCGATTTCGTCGCCGTGGACGACGTCAGCCTGTCGATCTACCGGGGGGAATTCTTCGCCCTTCTGGGCGGCTCCGGTTCCGGCAAGACGACGCTGTTGCGCATGCTGGCCGGTTTCGAAACGCCGACCGAGGGCAAGATCTACATCGACGGCGTCGATATGGCCGGCATCCCGCCCTATGAGCGGCCGGTCAACATGATGTTCCAGTCCTACGCTCTGTTCCCGCACATGACCGTGGAGCAGAACGTCGCCTTCGGCCTTCGCCAGGACGGCGTGCCCAAGGCCGAGATCCGGGAGCGGGTGGCGGAGATGCTGGACCTCGTCCAGCTCGGCCGCTTCGCCAAGCGCAAGCCGCACCAGCTCTCGGGCGGGCAGAGGCAGCGCGTGGCCCTGGCGCGCTCGCTGGTCAAGCGGCCCAAGCTGCTGCTGCTGGACGAGCCGCTGGGGGCGCTGGACAAGCGGCTGCGCGAGAAGACGCAGTTCGAGCTGGTCAACCTTCAGGAAAAGCTGGGCGTCACCTTCATCGTGGTCACCCACGACCAGGAGGAGGCGATGACCATGTCCAGCCGCATCGCCGTCATGAACCACGGCATCATCGCCCAGGTCGGCACGCCCACGGAAATCTACGAATACCCGCAGTCGCGCTTCGTCGCGGAGTTCATCGGGTCGGTGAACATGTTCGAGGGCCGCGTGGTCGAGGACGAGGCCGACCATGTGCGGATCCGGTCGGAGGAGGCCGGTTGCGACCTCTACATCGACCATGGCGTGTCCGGGCCGGAGGGCGCCACGGTGGCGGTCGCCGTGCGGCCGGAGAAGATCGCGCTGAGCAAGGAGCCGCCGCCGGGCGCCGACGGACGGAACATGGCGCGCGGCATCGTGCGGGAGATCGCCTATCTCGGCGACGTGTCGATCTATCTGGTGGAGCTGAACACGGGCAAGACGGTGCGGGTGACCGCGCCGAACCTGACGCGGCGCACCGAGATGCCGATCACCTGGGACGAT
>JAEZID010000240.1 GCA_023416195.1 Pseudomonadota bacterium
GAGATCTTCTTCTTCCGCTTGTTCTCCGGCAGCAGCATCTGCGCGGCGCCGACCTCGTCGATGATGTCGATGGCCTTATCCGGCAGCTTGCGGTCGCCGATGTACTTCGCGGACAGCTCCACCGCCGAGCGGATCGCGTCGTTGGTGTAGCTCACCCGGTGATGCTTCTCGTAGTAGGGCTTGATCCCCTGGAGGATCTTGACCGCGTCCTCGATCGACGGCTCGTTGACGTCGATCTTCTGGAAGCGCCGGACGAGCGCCCGGTCCTTCTCGAAATAGTTCCGGTATTCCTTGTAGGTCGTCGAGCCGATGCAGCGCAGCGAGCCGGAGGCGAGAGCCGGCTTCAGCAGGTTCGACGCGTCCATCGCACCGCCCGAGGTCGCACCGGCGCCGATCACCGTGTGGATCTCGTCGATGAAGAGGACCGCACCTTCCGTGGCCTCCAGTTCGGAGACGACGGCCTTGAGGCGCTCTTCGAAGTCGCCGCGGTAGCGCGTACCGGCGAGCAGGGATCCCATGTCGAGCGCGAAGATGGTGGCGCCCTTCAGCACCTCCGGCACCTCGCCATGGACGATGCGGCGGGCCAGCCCCTCGGCGATGGCGGTCTTGCCGACACCGGGGTCGCCGACGTACAGCGGGTTGTTCTTCGACCGCCGGCACAGGATCTGGATGGTCCGTTCGACCTCCTGCTCCCGGCCGATCAGCGGGTCGATCTTGCCGCTCGCCGCCTTCTTGTTCAGATTGACGCAATAAGCCTCAAGGGCTTCGCTGCCTTTTTTCACGACCTTCTCCGCCGCCGCGTCGTCGTCGGCACCGGTAACCCGCTTGGTCTCCGAGCGTCCCGGTGCCTTAGCGATTCCGTGAGAGATGTAGTTCACCGCGTCGAACCGGGTCATCTCCTGCTCTTGCAGGAAATAAACCGCGTGGCTCTCGCGTTCAGAGAACAGGGCGACGAGCACGTTTGCTCCCGTCACCTCTTCACGGCCAGACGACTGGACGTGGATGGCAGCACGCTGCAGCACCCGCTGGAAACCAGCCGTCGGCTTGGCATCATCGGGCCTGTTCGTGATCAGGTTCGCAAGTTCGTTGTCGAGGTAATCCGACAGTTCGGCGCGCAGGCGGTCCAGATCGATCCCGCACGCGCGCAAGACGGCCATTGCATCGGCATCCTCGGTCAACGCGAGCAGCAGGTGTTCGAGCGTCGCGTATTCGTGCCTGCGCTCGTTCGCGTGGGCCAGGGCTCGGTGCAGCGTCTGTTCCAGGTTACGCGACAGCATGGGTGGCTCTAATCCTTTTCTAGCGTACATTGCAGCGGGTGCTGATGCTGGCGCGCAAAGTCCATCACCTGCGCGACTTTCGTCTCCGCCACCTCGTAGGTGAACACGCCACACAGGCCCACGCCCCGACGGTGCACGTGCAGCATGATCCGTGTCGCTTCTTCCCGCGATTTGCTGAAGAAGCGTTCCAGTACATGAACGACGAATTCCATAGGTGTGTAGTCGTCGTTCAACATCAAGACCTTATACATCGAAGGCTTTTTAGTCTTAGGCTTGGCTTTTATGACCACGCCCGTGGTGGTGCCCTCGTCGCCGTGTTTATCGTGTTCGGCCATGGTCTCAACAAGTCAGCATCGCGATGTACGTCCCCACGATGATATGAGAACTCCGGGCGCAGAGGGAAGGGGCCGTTTGTGGTCTCTCCCCATTTGGGAGAAGCCCCTTCGGACCGAGCCGGGCCGCAGTACCACCAAATAGAGGACAACTCCAAAACGACAGAGCCCGGCGGCACGAGTCCGCCGGGCTCTCCCGGGTCTTCACATTGGCGTGAAGCGATGTGTTTTGAAGCGGTACCGCTTCAATGCGCCGTCATGCCGCCAGGGTATTCCCAAGGGTGTCCCAGATAAGGGTGTCCCAGATGGTGTCCCCCGGGGCATCGGCCTTATCGCCTCAGGCCGCCGTCTTGGACAGCTTCTCGACCGCCAGGTTGGCGCGCTCGCTGAGCGGGGCCAGCGCCTCGTTGGCGATCTTGACCGACAGCTCCTGCAGCTTGGTGGACTCGGCCACGAACGCCTCGAAGCTGGACTTGGTGAAGGCGGTCTGCAGCTCGATCAGCTCCTGGATGGTCTTGACGGCCAGCAGGGCCTTGCCGTTGGCGGCGCTCTTCTCCAGCGAGGTCTGGGTGAAGGCGGCGACCTGCTTGCCGGCTTCCTCGGCGCCCTTGGCGACGATGGTGCCCGACTTCACGACCGCGTCCACGTTGCCCTTGGTCAGCGAGGTCAGCTCTTCGTAGCTCTTCAGGATCTGGGCCGAGGCCTTCTCGATCTGCTCCTGCTGAGCCTTGACCAGGCCCTCGACGTTCTGCTTGGCGGTCGAAACGGCGTCTTCGATGGCCTTGGTGGCGGCGGCGAACTTGTCGGTCATGAACTGGCTCCTCGCGATCTGTCGGGTTCAACCGCGCTGGACCCATTCGAGTGGCGACCGCGCGGGCGGATCAGGGGGTGCGACCCCGCTGAAGCGGGCATCGGATCCGTTTGCTGCACTGCAACATGGACATGATTAAGGCACCCCGGCCCGATTTGTCAAAGGGTTTTTGTGCGCTGCACAAAACGGCCGCGTAGGAGCCGGTCGGACGCCCCTCTCCCGTAAAAGGCGAGAGAGGGGCGTCGCGGGGCGTTGGAAGCCGTTACGCGCCCGGCTCGTTGGCGTTCGGGAAGAACAGCGGCTGGCCGTCGATGGCGTAGTCGGCGATGGCCTTCTGTCCCTCGCCGGAGACCAGCCAATCCACGAAGGCCTGACCGTCCTTGGCCTTGATGTGCTGGAACTTGGCCGGGTTCACCAGCATGACGCCGTACTGGTTGAACAGGCGCTTGTCGCCCTCCACCAGCACCTCCAGGTCGCCGCGGTTCTTGAAGCTGAGCCAGGTGCCGCGGTCGGCGAGGACGTAGGCGCCCACGGCGGCGGCAGTGTTCAGGGTCGGGCCCATGCCCTGGCCGACGGAGCGGTACCAGCCGCCGCTCGCCTGCGCGACATCGACGCCGGCCGTCTTCCACAGCGCCAGTTCGGACTTGTGCGTGCCGCTATCGTCGCCGCGCGACACGAAGGACGCCTTGGACTCGGCGATCCGCTTCAGCGAGGCCGCCACGTCCTTGGAGCCCTTCACCTTCGCCGGGTCGGCTTTCGGCCCGACGACGACGAAGTCGTTGTACATCACCGGCTTGCGCTCCACGCCGAAGCCCTCGGCGACGAACTTTTCCTCGGACGGCTTGTGGTGGACGAACAGAACGTCGGCGTCGCCGCGCTTGGCGAGGTCGATGGCCTGGCCGGTGCCCTTGGCGACGACGCGCACCTCGATTCCGGTCTTCTGCGTAAATTTCGGCAGGATCGACTTGAACAGGCCGGAATCCTCGGTCGAGGTGGTCGAGGCCACGACGATGAATCGCTCCTGCGCCAGCGCGCCGCTCACAGGCGCGGAAAACAAGGCGGCCAGGGCGGCGCAGCCGAGAAGGCTGCGGGTCAGAAAGGTGCGGCGCTGCATGGTCAATCCCTCACAATCGTGCTGCCCGTCTGAGGAGGGCTGAGCGCAAACATGCAGGAATTTCCGTAAGCTTGCAAATTTTACGGATTGCCGTAATCGGCGGAAACGGTCAGGCCCGGCCGGCCTCGCGCACCAGGGCGGCGGCCAGGTTCACGGTCAGCGACAGGGTCATCAGGATGATGCCGAGGCCGAGCGCCAGGGGCAGGTCGCCCTTGCTGGTCTCCAGCGCGATGGCCGTGGTCATGACGCGGGTCACATGCTCGATGTTGCCGCCGACGATCATCACCGCGCCGACCTCCGCCGAGGCGCGGCCGAAGCCGGCCAGCACGGTGGTCAGCAGAGTCCAGCGCGCCTCGGACAGCAGCGTGACCAGTGTGCGCACCGGGCCGGCGCCCATGACGCGCAGCAGGTCGTCGTATTCGACCATCAGGTCTTCGACCGTCTGGCGGGTCAGGGCGGCGACGATGGGAACGATCAGGACCGTCTGCGCGACCACCATGGCGGTTGGGGTGAACAGCAGCCCCAGCACCCCCAGCGGGCCGGAGCGCGACAGGATCAGATAGACGATCAGCCCGACCACCACCGGCGGCAGGCCCATCAGCGTGTTCAGGATCAGGGTGACGCCGCGCCGGCCGGGAAAGCGGAAGGCGGCCACCGCCGCCCCCAGCGGCAGCCCGATCAGGGCGGCCAGCAGCACGGCGGTCAGGCTGACCCGCAGCGACAGCCCGACGATCTGGACGAGCGCGGGGTCGAACGCGGCGATCAGCCGGAAGGCGGTGGCGAAGGCGCTGGAAAATTCGTGCATCACTCTCTCGGCTTGCTCCGGCGGCGGATCTTCACCACTCTTCCCACCATGGACCTTGCAGAATTCACCATAAAGCCCGACCCGGCCAACCCGAAGCTGACCGAGCGCGTCGCCGGCCTGGACCAGGACGGCCGCCCGGTCGAGGCGTCGGTCACCGTCGAGCGGCCGCTGACCCTGTACCTGAACGGGCAGGAAATCGTCACCATGATGACGATCGGCGATTATCCCGAGTATCTGGCGGTGGGATACCTGCTGAACCAGAACATGCTCAAGCCCGACGATCGCATCACGGGCATCGACTACGACGAGGAGATCGACACCGTCGTGGTCCGGACCGAGCGTTCGACCGATTATCAGGAAAAGCTGAAGAAGAAGACGCTGACCTCCGGCTGCGCCCAGGGGACGGCCTTCGGCGACGTGATGGAGACCTTCGAGTCGGTCGAGCTGGATCGGGAGGCGCGCTTGCGGACCTCCTGGATCTACGCGCTGTCCAAGAAGATCAACCTGACCCCCAGCCTCTATCTGGAGGCCGGCGCCATCCACGGCTGCGTGCTGTGCCGGGAGGACCGGCCGCTGGTCTACATGGAGGACGTCGGCCGCCACAACGCGGTGGACAAGGTCGCCGGCTACATGCACCTGAACGGCGTGTCGCCGCACGACAAGATCTTCTACACGACCGGGCGCCTGACCTCGGAAATGGTCATCAAGACCGTGCAGATGCGCATTCCGATCCTGGTGTCGCGGTCGGGTTTCACGGCCTGGGGCGTGCAACTGGCGCGGCAGGCGAACCTGACGCTGGTCGGGCGCGCCAAGGGCAAGCGCTTCCTGGCGCTGGCCGGGACGGACCGGCTGGTCTACGACGCCGACTTGGCCGTCGCGGCCGACGAGGGCGAGCGTCACCAGCGCAAGGGGAGCCGGGACGATGAGTGAGAGGATCGCGGGCCGGATCGCCGGGGTTCTGCTGGCCGGCGGGCTGTCGCGCCGCATGGGCGGGGGTGACAAGAACCTGCGCACGCTCGGCGGGCGGACCATCCTGGAGCGCATCGTCGCCACCGCCCGCCCGCAGGTCGGGCCGCTGGTGCTGAACGCCAACGGCGACCCGGCGCGGTTCGCGTCGTTCGGGCTGCCGGTCGCGGCCGACGTGGTGGAGGGCTACGCCGGCCCGCTCGCCGGGGTGCTGACCGGGCTGGAGTGGGCGAAGGCCAACGCGCCGGGCTGCGCGTGGGTGGCGAGCTTCGCCACGGACGCGCCCTTCATCCCGCCGGACCTCGTCGCCCGGCTGGTCCAGGCGGTGGAGCGCGAGGGCGCCGACCTCGCCTGCGCGCGGTCGGACGGGCAGGACCATCCGGTGTTCGGGCTGTGGCCGGTGCGGCTGGCCGACGATTTGCGCCGCGCCATGGTCGAGGAGGACATCCGCAAGGTCGATGTCTGGACCGGGCGCTACCGGCTCGCCGTCGCCGACTTCGCGGCCGAACCCGTCGATCCCTTTTTTAACACGAACCGGCCCGAGGATTTGCAGGAGGCGGAACGGCTGCTGGCGGCCGGTCTGGTTGCCTGACCCGCGTCGTTTGTGGTTCAACCCTTTTACCGGAGGTTGGGTCATGAGCGATACGCTGAACAGGATCGAGACGATGCCGCTGGGCATCGTGCTGGAACGCCGCAAGAGCACGAGCCCGTGGGCGGACTGGGCGTGGCGCCCGGTGTCCGTCATTCCCGGCGCCCCGCCGGTCGAGGGCGAATGGCGCCTGCTGCGCGACGGGGAGGGCTGGGCGCACTTCCACGCCGCTACCCTGCCGCTGGAACTGTTCCGCACGGACACCGAGGGCTACAAGCTGAACCTGTCGCAGGAGCCGCCGCGCCTGTGGGTGGTTCTGCGCCCCGACGAGGACGGCGGCGTCGTGCCGTTCGTTGTCACAGCCTCCGCCCACGAATGCGAGGCCTACCAGATCAGCGGCGTGGAGACGGTGGAGACCGTGCCGATGCCGGACGAGGTGGCGGCCCTGGTCCGTGACTTCACCGAACAGCACCATGTGGACGTCCCCTTCGAAAAGCGCGAGCGCAAGCGGCATTTCAACAAGGACGGGCGGTCATGACCGACGAACCTTTTCTGTCCCGCTGGTCGCGCCTGAAGCGGCGCGCGGCGGAGCCCGTTGCGGAGCCGACCCCGGAGCCCGTGGTCGAGGAGGCGCCCGCCGAGGCGCCGCTTCCCGTTCCGGACGAACCGGCCCCCGCCGCCGAGGCTTCCGAAACTTCCGAAACCGAGGATCCGCTGAAGGATCTGCCGCCGGTCGAGGATCTGACGGTGGAGTCCGACTTCACCCCCTTCCTGCGCGCCGAGGTGCCGGAGGACCTGCACCGGCAGGCGTTGCGCAAGCTGTGGACCTCCGATCCGGTCTTCGCCAACGACGACGGGCTGAAGGATTACGCCGACGACTACACGGGCCTGTTCAACCTGCCGGAACCGGTCAAAACCCTTTACCGCGTCGGCAAGGGCTTTCTGGACGCGGCCGAGGAGGCGGCGGAGCGGGCGGAGGCCGCCGGTGCGGCGACGCCGGAAGACGACAACTCCGGCGCGAAGTCCGCGCCAGACGACAAAGGCACGGGCAAAGACGGCGATGTGCCTAAAACAGCATAACGCTCGTCGTCATTAGAACTTTCTAAGCTTACAATGTGCCGGTCGGTTCCGTTGTCTCTGGTAACATTTGTTGACAAAGCTCGCATTTCTGCCCTTTAATAGCTCCAGCGTTGGCGGTAAGGCCCTGTTTCGGCGGGGTTTTTCGCATGTGCAACAAAGAGTTGATGGTCCTTAGGCGTCTTTGGCGCCGGCCTGTGACGACGTGACGCATCAAGCGACAAGGCGGCTGACAAGCCGTTGTGCGACGACGTTTCCGGGCCGATGCGCCGGCACCGATGTCGTTGTGGGAGGATGAGCGCCGTGTCTTCGACCGGTGAACATGATCGTTCGGCCTCATCGGCCGACCTGCCGGCCGCCGATCTCCCTGAAGAGGAGATTCTGCGGGCGCAGGTCTATGCCCTGCTGGCGCGCCTGCTCGCGCGGCCGGCGGGCGCGGAGTTCCTGGCCGACGTCGGGCAGGCCCAGGGCGACGGCAGCCCCTTCGGGCAGGCGCTCGACCAGCTGGCCGCCTCCTGCCGTGCGGCGGCCGAGGCCAAAGACGGGGCCGGGGCGGTCGAGGAGGAGTTCAACCTCCTGTTCATCGGCGTCGGCGGCGGCATCCTGTCCCCCTACGCCTCCTACTATCTGACCGGGTTCCTGCACGAGAAGCCGCTGGCCGAGCTGCGCGGCGACATGGCGCGCCTGGGCATTGCCCGCGCCGACGACGTGAAGGAGCCCGAGGACCACATCGCCGCCCTGTGCGAGATGATGGCGGGCCTGATTACCGGCGCCTTCGATGAGCCCGCCGGGCTTGCCGAGCAGCGCCGCTTTTTCGACCGTCACGTCGGCTCCTGGGCCGCGCGCTTCTTCGCCGACCTGGAAACCACCCCGTCCGCCGCCTTCTACCGGGCGGTCGGCACGCTGGGCCTGCGTTTCCTGGAGGTCGAGGCGCGCGCCTTCGATATGGCCGAATGAAGCCTGGCCGAATGATGGGCGGTATGAACACGAACGACAAGAAGAGGGCCGGACCATGCTCCAACGCCGGCCTGAAGGTTCCTGGAGACGCGGCGGAATGGGTGAAGCCATGAAGGACATGAAGGACAAAACCACTCTCGCGCGGCGCGACCTGTTCCGCGCGGCTGGACTGGGCGTCGGTGCGCTGGGCGCCGTCGCCGTTGGGATCGGCGCGGGCACGGAAGAGACCCATGCCGCCGATAACACCGCCACCCAGGGCTACCGCGAGACCGACCATGTCCGGAAGGTCTACGAAGTGAGCCGCTTCTAAGAGGACCGCCCCCATGCTGACGAAGAAAAAGGCGGCCACCGCTGGCGGCCGGCATCTCGCGAAGACGGTTTCCGGCTTGACCGGCAACACCGTGGATCGCCGTACGTTCCTTCGCACCTCCGGCATTGCCGCCGGTGGCGCGGCCGTCGCCGCTTCCCTGCCGCTGGGCATGGTGAAGAAGGCCGAGGCCGCCGCCCCGGCCGCCGGCGCCGCCGGTGCGATCAAGCAGGTCAAGTCGATCTGCACCCACTGCTCGGTCGGCTGCACGGTCGTGGCCGAGGTGCAGAACGGCGTGTGGATCGGCCAGGAGCCGGGCTTCGACAGCCCGATCAACCTGGGCTCGCACTGCGCCAAGGGTGCCGCGGTGCGCGAGCACGCGCACGGCGACCGCCGCCTGCGCTACCCGATGAAGATGGTCGACGGCAAGTGGACCCGCATCAGCTGGGAGCAGGCCATCAACGAGGTCGGCGACAAGCTGCTGTCGATCCGTGAGAAGTCCGGCCCGGATTCGGTGTTCTGGCTGGGCTCGGCCAAGCACAGCAACGAGCAGGCCTACCTGATCCGCAAGTTCGCGGCGCTGTGGGGCACCAACAACGTCGATCACCAGGCGCGCATCTGCCACTCCACCACGGTCGCCGGCGTGGCGAACGTGTGGGGCTACGGCGCCATGACGAACTCGTACAACGACATCCAGAAGTCGCGTGCGATGTTCTTCATCGGCTCCAACGCCGCCGAGGCGCACCCGGTCTCCATGCTCCACATCCTGAAGGCCAAGGAGCAGAACAACGCGCCGCTGATCGTCGCCGACCCGCGCTTCACCCGCACGGCGGCCAAGGCGGACGAGCACATCCGCTTCCGCCCCGGCACCGACGTGCCGCTGATCTGGGGCATCCTCTGGCACATTCTGGAGAATGGCTGGGAGGACAAGGACTACATCGCCAAGCGCGTCTACGGCTTCGACGAGATCCGCGCCGAAGTCGCCAAGTGGACGCCGGAAGAGGTCGAGAAGGTCACCGGCGTTCCGGGCTCGCAGCTGAAGCGCGTCGCCCGCACGCTGGCGTCGAACCGTCCGGGCACCTTCGTGTGGTGCATGGGCGGCACGCAGCACCACATCGGCAACAACAACACCCGCGCCTATTGCGTGCTCCAGCTTGCGCTGGGCAACGTCGGCGTGTCCGGCGGCGGCACCAACATCTTCCGCGGCCACGACAACGTGCAGGGCGCCACCGACTTCGGCGTCACCTCGGACTCGCTGCCGGGCTACTACGGCCTTGCCGAGGGCGCGTGGAAGCATTGGGCCCGCGTCTGGGACCTGCCGTACGACTACGTGCTGTCGCGCTTCAAGGACAAGAAGCTGATGGAGGCCACCGGCATCCCGGTGTCCCGTTGGTTCGACGGCGTCCTGGAAGCCAAGGAGAACATGGACCAGCCCGACAGCATCAAGGGCATGGTCTTCTGGGG
>JAEZID010000245.1 GCA_023416195.1 Pseudomonadota bacterium
CGCAGAAGAAGAACCCGGACGCGGCGGAGCTGGTGCGCGCCAAGGCCGGGCGCGTCATCGGCAGCCTGAACAGCCTGCTGGTCGCCATGAAGGGCCTGCCGCTGGCCTATTCCAAGGACATGCAGGAAGACAAGGAGCCGGTGTTCGAGGCCGACGACACGCTGGCCCTGTGCATCGCCGCCATGGAAGGCATGGTCCGCGACATGGAGCCGAACGTCCCGGCCCTGCGCGAGGCGACGGATCGCGGCTTCCTGAACGCCACCGACCTCGCCGACTGGCTGGTGCGGGAGCTGAACATGCCCTTCCGCGAGGCGCACCACGTCACCGGCCGCGCCGTGAAAGCGGCGGAGGACCGGCGCGTCGGCCTGACCGACCTGTCGCTGGCCGAGTTGCAGGCCATCGAGCCGCGCATCACCGAGGCGGTCTACCCGGCGCTGAGCATCGAAGCATCGCTGGACAGCCGGCGCAGCTTCGGCGGCGCCTCCCCCGTCCGCGTGCGCGAGGCCGTGAAGGCGGCGCGGGAGCGTTTCCTGTGAACCGCCCCGCACGCTCCCCCGCTCGCTCCCTCGCCCTCACCCTGGCGGTCGCGGCGGTCGCCCTGACGCTGGCCGGCTGCGGCAAGAAGCCCAGCGTCCTCGACGCCCCGCAGGGCAAGGAGGCCGACCGCTTCCCGCAGCCCTACCCGAACCCGATCACCGATCCCAAGCCGGGGCAGCCCGCCCCCGGAGTGCGTTTCCCATGAGCGCTTTCGCCTATCGCAACGGCGTTCTGCACGCCGAGTCCGTTCCGCTGTCCACGATCGCGGAATCGGTCGGCACGCCCTTCTACTGCTACTCCACGGCGGCGCTGGAAGCGCATTACGGCGCCTACGCCGGGGCCTTCGCGGACCAGGACGCGGGCGTCTGCTACGCGGTGAAAGCCAACTCCAACCTCGCGGTCATCCGCACCTTCGCGCGCATGGGCGCCGGCGCCGACGTGGTGTCGGGCGGCGAGATGCAGCGCGCACTGGCCGGCGGCATCCCGGCCGAGCGAATCGTCTTCTCCGGCGTTGGCAAGACGCGCGCGGAGATGCGCGCGGCCCTGGAAGCCGGCATCCACCAGATCAACGTCGAATCCATCCCCGAGGTGGAGGCGCTGAGCGAGGTGGCGACGAGCCTGGGCGTGGTGGCCCCCATCGCCTTCCGCGTCAACCCGGACGTGGACGCCAAGACCCACGCGAAGATTTCGACCGGCAAGAAAGAGAACAAGTTCGGCATCGACTACGACCACGCGCGCGAGGTCTACGCGCAAGCCGCCAAACTGCCGGGCATCAAGCCGGTGTCCATCGCCGTGCACATCGGCTCGCAGCTGACCGACCTCGCCCCCTTCCGCGCGGCGTACGAGCGGGTCGCGGCGCTGCTGCACGTCCTGCGCGAGGATGGGCACGACATCCGCCGGCTGGATCTGGGCGGCGGCCTGGGCATCACCTACAAGAACGAGCGCCCGCCGGAGCTGGCCGACTACGCCGCCATGGTGCGCTCGCTCACCGGCAACCTCGGCTGCCGCATCACGCTGGAGCCGGGCCGCTCGCTGGTCGGCAACGCCGGCATTCTGGTGTCGAGCGTGATCTTCGTGAAGCAGGGGCTGCACCGGAAGTTCGTCATCGTGGACGCGGCGATGAACGACCTGATCCGCCCGGCGCTGTACGAGGCGTACCACGGCATCGTGCCAGTGCGGGAACCGGACCCCACGGCCCCGACCGAGCCGTTCGACGTGGTCGGCCCGGTGTGCGAGAGCGGCGACACCTTCGCCCTGCAACGGCTGCTGCCGCCGATGGGCGCCGACGATCTGGTGGCCTTCCTGTCGGCCGGCGCCTACGGCGCGGTGATGTCGTCCAGCTACAACACGCGCCCCCTGATCCCGGAGGTTCTGGTCAACGGCGACCAGTTCGCCGTCATCCGCCCGCGCCCGTCCGTCGAGGACATGCTGAAGGCGGAGCGCGTCCCGGACTGGCTGAACGGCTGAAGCCGACCGATTCCCCGCGCGCATGCGCGCGGGGGATATCGGCGTCGGCCGTCACCGGTGATGGCGGTGATGGTGCCCGCGATGCCCATGGCCGTGCCCATGGCCGTGTTTGTGCGGATGGCCGTGGTGGCTGTAGACGCGGGGATGACTGTAATAGGTGTAGGCGCGCGGCGCCTTGTAGTACCCGTAATAGACCGGCGGCGGCGATTGGTGAACCACGTAGCAGCCGGACAGAAGAAGCCCGGACACGGCAAGAACAAGCAGATTGCGAATCGTCGCTATACGGAGCGTCATGGCGGGCCATCGTAAACCGGTGGTCGTCGAGGTGCCGGGCACCTGCCGTCATGAACGCTCGTGATCGAAGGTTTATTCCCACCCCAAAATAGCGGGGTCCAGGGGCCGTTCGGCCCCTGGCCGGTGGGTGCGGGAGGGCGGCGCCCTCCCGCCCTCTCTCAACGCCGCGCCCGGCGCTGCTTCTGAGCCTGCTTCCTGGGCGCCCCTTCCGGAATGCCCCGCCCTTGCCGGGCGGAACTGATGCCGATGCTGCCGGGCTGCTCCAGGCCCAAATCCATCGCCTCCAAACGACGAAGTTCGTCGCGGAGCCGGGCGGCCTCCTCGAACTCCAGGTCGGCGGCGGCGGCCTTCATGCGCTTTTCCAGATCGGCGATCACGGTCTTGAGGTTGTGGCCGACCAGCTCGTCCTTGCTGAGGCCGGTCTTGACGGTGACGTGGTCGCCGCGCTCGTAGACGCTTTCCAGAATGTCGCCGATGGCCTTCTTGACCGATTCCGGCGTGATGCCGTGTTCCAGATTGTAGGCCTGCTGCTTCTCGCGGCGGCGCGCCGTCTCGTCGATGGCGTACTGCATGCTGGCGGTGACCTTGTCGGCGTAGAGGATCGCGCGGCCCTCGATGTTGCGCGCCGCGCGGCCGATGGTCTGGATCAGCGAGGTCTTGGAGCGCAGGTAGCCTTCCTTGTCCGCGTCGAGGATCGCCACCAGGGCGCATTCGGGGATGTCCAGGCCCTCGCGCAGCAGGTTGATGCCGACCAGCACGTCGTAAGCGCCGAGCCGCAGGTCGCGGATGATCTCGATGCGCTCCAGCGTCTCCACGTCGGAGTGGATGTAGCGGACGCGCAGCC
>JAEZID010000274.1 GCA_023416195.1 Pseudomonadota bacterium
CGCTCCTGATGATCGGGAAGCCCTGGGGATCCGTCTCGCGCATCATATAGAGCAGGTTTTCGCGCTCCCGCACCGGCAGGGCGGCGAGATAGGCGCGCCCCATGGCCGAGGTGCCGATGGGCAGCCGGGAGCCGATGTCGAGCAGCAGCGTCACCGCCGCAGCGCCCCGGCAGCGCTCGATGTAGACCATGTCCAGCCGGTCGCGGGTGCCCAGAGCCACCGAAACCTTGGAGTGGTCGGCCACCTCCTGCATCAGCGGGCGGGCGCGCTCGCGGATGTCCATGCTGGACAGGAAGGCGTAGCTCAGCGCCATCACCCCGGTGCCCAGCCGGTACTTGCCCTCCGTCTCGCTGTAGAGGAGGTAGCCGAGCTGCGTCAGCGTGAAGGTCAGGCGCGACACCGTCGCCTTGGGCAGGCCGGTGCGCTCGGCGATCTGGTGGTTGCCCAGATAGTTCTCTCCGGGCCGGAAGCAGCGCAGAACCTCCAGCCCGCGCGCGAGCGCGGTGACGAGCTGCCGGCTTTTGTCCTCGTCCACCCGGACGCCGTAGCGCCGTTGCTGCTCCTCATCCACGGTTCCGAAACTCCTTCTGCCGCCGGCGTGGGCGCAGCGCCCCCGGTCCCCGCGTCGCAGGACAGATTGCCGGAACGCACGAGCCAATTCAATTCCACAATTCGGAATATCATTGCGAAAAAAGGGCAAAGTGTACTGTATAGCGGAACGTGCGTTCCATTTTCTTGACCTTGGCGGGAGGCCGTGTCACCGTCCCGCTCCCGAAAATCAGGGGCTAGGGAGGAACGGATGACGGCGCGGGTGGAGACGACGCGGCATGGCCGGGTTCTGCAACTGACGCTGAACGCACCGGGTCTGCGGAACGCGGTCGGGCCGGAGATCAACGCCGGGCTGATCGCGGCGCTGGAGGAGGCGGGGGCCGATCCCGGAACCGGCGCGGTGGTGCTGACCGGGGCGGACGGCGTGTTCTGCGCGGGCGGCAACCTGAACCGCCTGCGCGCCAACCGGGAGCAGCCGCCCGAGGTCCAGGCGGAGAGCGTGGCCCTGCTGAACCGCGCTGTGACGGCCGTCCGCGCCTGCCCGCGCCCGGTGATCGCGGCGGTGGAGGGGGCGGCGGCCGGTGCCGGCTTCTCCCTGGCCCTGGGCAGCGATCTGGTGGTCGCGGCGGAGGACGCGTCCTTCATCATGTCGCACGTCAAGGTCGGGCTGAACGCGGACGGCGGCGGCACGGCCTTCCTGGCCCGTGCCCTGCCGCCGCAGCTCGCCGCCGAGATCCTGTTCGAGGGCGGGCGGATGTCGGCCCAGCGCCTGCACGCGCTCGGCGTCGTCAACCGCGTCGTGGCGCCGGGCCGCGCGCTCGCCGAGGCTCTGGATTGGGCCGCCCGGCTGGCCGAGGGGCCACCGGCCGCGCTGGCCCGGGCGAAGGTGCTGCTGGAGCGCGCCTGGAGCACGCCGCTGGCCGACCAGATGGCGGCCGAGGCCGCCGCGATGGTCGAGGCCGTCCACCACGCCGAGGCGGGGGAGGGCATCGCCGCCTTCCTGGAACGGCGCCGGCCCGTGTTTCCGCGCGGCTGAGCGTCCCGCCGCAGCGAATCCCAGACCAAGAAACCAGTCCGAATCCCAAGAGGCGGTTCAGCATGTCCGAAGTCATCGTAGAGCGCCCGCGCGACGGCATCGCCGTGGTGCGGATTTGCCGTCCGGAGGCGCGCAACGCCCTCAACATGCGCGTGCGCACGCTGCTGGCCGAAGCGTTCCGCGACCTGTCCGCCGAGGACGGCGTGCGCGCCGTCGTGCTGACCGGCGACGCGAACGCCTTCGCCGCCGGGGCCGACATCAAGGAAATGGCCGACGCCGGTGCCATCGACATGATGCTGCGCAACACCCACCTGCTCTGGCGCGCCATCGCCGATTGCCCGAAGCCGGTGATCGCGGCGGTGAACGGCTTCGCGCTGGGCGGCGGCTGCGAACTGGCGCTGCACGCCGACGTCATCGTGGCGGGCGAGGGCGCCCAGTTCGGCCAGCCGGAGATCCGCGTCGGCGTGATGCCCGGGGCCGGCGGCACCCAGCGGCTGACCCGCGCGGTCGGCAAGTACAAGGCCATGATGCTGCTGTTGACCGGCCGGATGATCACGGCGCGCGAGGCCGACGCCATGGGCCTCGTCAGCACGGTCGTTCCCGACGCCGAGGTGATGGACGCCGCGTTGAAGCTGGCGGAGACCATCGCCGCCATGCCGCCCCTGGCCGCCCGCCAGATCAAGGAGGTGCTGCTGGCCGGCCAGGACGCCCCGCTGGACGCCGCGCTGATGCTGGAGCGCAAGGCCTTCCAGCTTCTCTTCGCGTCGCAGGACCAGAAGGAAGGCATGCGCGCCTTCGTCGAGAAGCGCAAACCGACCTATCAGGGACAGTAAGGGGAGCCGCCTGAGATGAGTGTTGCCGTGATGGACGCCGACCGCCCCGACCTCGTGATGGGGGTCGTCGGCACCGGGGTGATGGGACGCGGAATCGCGCAGATCGCCGCCGCCGCGGGCGTGACCGTCCGCCTGCTCGACGCCCGCCCCGGCGGCGCCGAGGAAGGGCGGGCCCTGCTCGCCAAGACGTTCGAGGGGCTGGCCGCCAAGGGCAAGATGGACCGGGCCGCCGCGACGGCGGCCGTGTCGCGCCTGCGCCCCGTGGCGGGCGAGGCCGATCTCGCCGGCTGCGATCTGGTGGTCGAGGCCATCGTCGAGGACCTCGCGGCCAAGCAGGAGCTGTTCGCCCGGCTGGAGGGCGTCGTGGGCGATGCCTGCATTCTGGCCACCAACACCTCCTCCCTGTCGGTCACGGCGATCGCCGCCGGCTGCGCCCGGCCGGAGCGGGTGGCCGGCTTCCACTTCTTCAACCCCGTGCCGCTGATGAAGGTGGTGGAGGTGATCGCCGGCCCGCTGACCGGGCCGGGCATCGCCGAGGCGCTGGACGCGCTGGCCCACCGGCTCGGCCACCGGCCGGTGCGCGCGGCGGACACGCCGGGCTTCCTCATCAACCACCTCGGTCGGGGCTACAGCACGGAAGCGCTGCGCATCCTTCAGGAGGGGATCGCGGGCTTCGACGAGATCGACCGCATCCTGCGCGACGCCGCCGGCTTCCGCATGGGGCCGTTCGAGCTGCTGGACCTGACGGCGCTGGACGTGTCGCACCCGGTCATCGAATCCATCTATTACCAGTTCTACGAGGAGCCGCGCTTCCGGCCCTCCTACCTGCTGCGCCAGCGGCATGCCGCCGGACTCTATGGGCGCAAGGTCGGGCGCGGCTTCTACCGGTACGAGGACGGCAAGCAGGTTCCGGT
>JAEZID010000310.1 GCA_023416195.1 Pseudomonadota bacterium
CTTCCACAGGTCCTCGGCCTGGGCCATCGCTTCGTCGAAGCCGATGCCGGCGTTGTCGGGCAGCGCGAACAGGGCGAAGGCCGCCGTGCCGATTATGATCTGCGTGGCCCGCGCATCGCGCATCGCGCCGCTCCACACCCCCTGCCAATAGTCCAGATTGGTGCCGCGCGGACGCGGCGTGGGAGGCGGTTCGGCAATGAGCGCGGAAAGGGCAAGGTCGCCCGGCTCGCCGTCGATCAGGCGGTGGATGGTGGCCGGGCGGAACGGCGTGTACTGGGCGACGTCGCGCACGCTGCCCAGCACGGCGATGTGGGGCCAACCCAAAAGGCGCGCGGTGTCGCGGTGCAATTCGCGGTGAGATGGCTTGGTCACGCCGAGCAGGCTGGTCCGGCCGCCGCCCGGCCGCAACAGGTGGACGGCCTCCAGCGCGGCGTTGCGGAACTGGGTCATCCGGTGCAGGCCGATCAGCCGGTGGATCTGCGGAGCGAGCGCGGTCAGCGGCGCATAGGCGATCCGTTCCGTCGCCAGGGCGGCGTCGATGTCGTCGGCGGTCGCGCAGACGGGAATGCCGAGGGCGGAGGCGACCACCTCGTACCGGCCGGACGCCGCGCCGCTTCCGGTGTTGCCGTGCAGCAGGACGCGATGGCCGGCCTGGGCGATCAGCCGGGCGGCGTGAAAGAACCAGGGCGGGTTGTGGTAGTTGGGCGAGGTGAAGCAGGGCCAATCCACATCGGCGCAAATCGTCCGGCCCAGCCGGCCCGCGACATGCGTCTGCATCGCCCGGACGAAGCCCGCCAGTTCCGGTGCCGTCGCCCCGCGCACGCGCATCATGCCGAACAGCGCGCCGGTCTGGATCGGGTCCGCCTCCCCGGCCAGGACGATGCCCATCGCCTCCTCCGCTTCCTCGGTGGTCAGCGGCCGACCATGGCCGCCGCCGGCGATGCCGAGCACGCCGATGTGCCGGGCCAGCCGGTCGTGCGGGCAATTGCCCTGCCCCACCCGCTCAAGGTTGGCGATCACCTCCGCCGGGGAGGGCTGTCCGTCCAGCAGGTTGGCCGGCCGGGTGGCCAGCGGCGGCACGGGTATGCCGGACGGAACGTTCCAACCGGGATCGAAGGGCGCCTCGGCCGGCGCGCTGGCGACCGTCGGTTCGAACAGGCTGTCGATGGCCGCCGCCAGCGCCTGCACCTTTGGCCGCAGCGCCTCGGCGAAGGGTGTGGGGACGAGGCCGCTGCCGGAGCGGACGAACAGGGGGTCGCCGAACTCCTCCCGCATCTGCCCGAGCAGGCGGCTGAGCGCCGGGGTCTGCATCTCCAGCTGCTTGGCCGCCAGCGTGACGTTCCGTTTCGACAGCAGGGCATCGAGGGCGACGATCATGCGCCCGCGCGTCAGCTTATCGCTCCCCCGCCGGGTTTCTGGCCGGTCCAAGGGCATGGAGGAGTGATCGTTCATGATGCCCATCGGGTGCCCTGAAAATCCTATGAAACGGTAGGTACGGCGACGTCGCCGCTTTTCCGATAATGATGTGCATTCGCGCTTTGGCGCAAGAAGGCGGGCCGGCCTGCGGGGCGGCCTACTTGAACGCCAGCAGGATCACGCCGGCGGCGATCAGGACGACGCCCAGCCAGTTCGGTCCCGACAGCGTCTCGCCCAGGAACAGGACGCTGAACAGCGCGACCAGCACGACGCTCAGCTTGTCGACCGGGGCGACCTGCGAGGCTGGCCCCAGCTTCAGCGCGCGGAAATAGCACAGCCAGGACGCGCCGGTGGCAAGGCCGGACAGGACGAGGAACAGCCAGGTCTTGCCGGAAACGGCCGATGGCGCGAGGGACTGGCCCGAAGCGACGACGATGCCGATCAGCAAAGGCAGGATGACGGCGGTCCGGATCAGCGTCGCCATGTCGGCGCTGACGCCTTCGACGCCGACCTTGGCGAAGACGGCGGTCAGCGCCGCGAAGCACGCCGACAACAGCGCCCACAGCATCCAGGACGGCAGCAGGCTATCGGTCATTCCCATGGCTTCCTCTGAATGTCCCGCGCCGGCAACGGCCGGGGCGGCAACGGAAAGCCACGGATTCTGCGACAAAAGCACGGCACCCGAAAGCCTATTCCGGATCGCGCCGGTCGGCCGGGATGCGCAAGCTTCGGCATGGCCGCCATGCCGGACGCATCAGAACCGGCAACGCCAAAGTTTTTGCAAATGAGAATGAGTAGCGTTAGCGTGTCGCGTCGGATCGGTCCGTGGGGGCGCGCCGGTCCGGTTTCCTGACAGTCCTGGGAGTTGAGATGACCATCGTGACACGCCGCAGAGACCTGTTGACGGCGGGCCTGGCGATCGGGGTTTCCGGCTTTGCGTCCTTCCTGATGCCCCGGATGGCCTTCGGCCAGACCGCCCCCGTCACCGTGCGCCACGCCCGTGGCGAGACGACGCTGGCGAAGCCGGTGAACAAGGTTCTTTGCTTCGACATGGCATCCCTCGACACGCTCGACGCGCTGGGCGTTCCGGTCGCCGGCGTGCCGACCGGGCTGAAGCCCGCCTATCTCGCCAAATACAACGGGTCCGGCCATGCCAGGATCGGCACGCTGTTCGAGCCGGACTACGAGGCGGTGAACGCGATCCAGCCCGACCTGATCATCGTCAGCGGCCGGGCCGCCCCGAAATACAACGAGCTGTCGGCCATCGCCCCCACCATCGACCTGACGGTGAAGACCGACCGTTTCATCGACAGCGCGCTGGAAAACGCCGCCACGCTGGGCCGCATCTTCGGCAAGAGCGCCGAGGTGAAGGCCCGCGCCGACCGGCTGCGCGCCTCGATCGCCGAGGTGAAGACGGTCGCGGCGGGTGCGGGCAAGGGCCTGCTGATCCTGACCACCGGCGGCAAGATGAGCGCCTATGGCCCGGGATCGCGCTTCGGGATGCTGCACAGCGAATACGGCGTCGTGCCGGCGGTGGAGAAGCTCGACACGTCCAACCACGGGCAGGCCATCAACTTCGAATTCATCCTGCAAACCAACCCAGACTGGCTGTTCGTGATCGACCGCGATTCCGCCATCGGACGCGAAGGGCATTCGGCCCGGCAGATGCTGAACAACGACATCGTGCGCCGAACCGCAGCCTGGCAGAAGGAGCAGGTCGTCTATCTGAACGCGGCCAACTGGTACCTGATCGGCGGCGGCCTGACCGCCATGCAGCAGGACGCCGACGGCATCAAGGCGGCGCTGGCGGGAAAGGCGTGACGATGCCCGCCCCGGTGATCGTCGCTGGCGGCGGTCGGCCGGCATGAGGGGGCTTGCCCTGGCCGCCGCCGGCGTCATCGCGCTGGCGGCGGCCAGCCTGTTCGTCGGCGTCAGCAACGTCACGATGGGCGCCCTGCTAAGCGGCGCGTCGGACGAGGCGTTGCAGGTCCTCCTGGTCAGCCGCGTTCCGCGCACGCTCGCCCTGGTTCTGGCCGGGGCGGGAATGGCCGTGTCCGGCCTGATCCTGCAAATGCTCGCCCGCAACAAGTTCGTGGAGCCGACCACCGCCGGGACCGCGGAATCGGCGGTGTTCGGCATGCTGATGGTGACTCTGCTGGCGCCGGAAACGCCGATGCTGGGCCGCATGCTGGTGGCGGGCGCCTGCGCGCTGGCCGGCACCGCGCTGTTCCTGGCCATCCTGCGGCGGATGCCGTTGCGCTCGCCGCTGATCGTGCCGCTGGTCGGCCTCATGCTGGGCGCGGTCATCACCGCCTCGACCGAGTTCGTCGCCTACCGCGCCGACCTGATGCAGTCGGTGCGCGCGTGGGAGACCGGCGATTTCTCCGGCGTGCTGCGCGGGCGGTACGAGCTGCTGTGGATCGGCGCGGCGTTGACCGCCGTCGCCTACGTCGCGGCCGACCGCTTCACCGTCGCCGGGCTGGGCGAGGATTTCGCCGCCAACCTGGGCCTCGACCACCGGCGCGTGGTGTCGCTGGGCCTGGTCATCGTGTCGCTGGTGACGGCGGCGGTGATCGCGACCTGCGGCATGATCCCCTTCCTGGGCCTGATCGTGCCCAACCTGATCAGCCTGATGCGGGGCGACAACATGCGCCAATCGCTGCCCTGGGTGGCGCTGCTGGGCGCCGGGCTGGTGCTGGCCTGCGACATCGCCGGGCGTCTGGTGATCCGCCCCTACGAGATTCCCATCGGCACGACCATGGGCATCGTCGGCAGCGCGATCTTCCTGTATCTGCTGTTGCGGAAGAACCCCCATGCCGCCTGATCGCCGCGCCGCCTCCCCCACCAGGGCGATCCCGCCGGCCGTCCTGCTCGCCGGTCTGGGCGGGCTGACGGTGGCGTCCATCGTCCTGTTCCTGACGCTGGGGTCGCGGGGCAACTGGACTTTCATCCTGGCCTTCCGCGGCACCAAGGTCGCGGCGATGGTGCTGGTCGGCACCGCCATCGCCGTGTCCACGGTGCTGTTCCAGACCATCACCAACAACCGGATCCTGACCCCGTCGATCATGGGGTTCGATGTCCTCTACCGCCTGATCCAGACGGTGCTGGTGTTCCAGCTCGGCTCCGCCGCCGTGGCGGCGTTCGACCCGCGCCTGCGCTTCGGGATCGAGGTTGCGGCGATGGTGGCCTTTTCCTGGCTGCTCTACCGCTGGCTGTTTTCGGGGAGCGTGCGCGGGCTGCATCTGCTGATGCTGGTCGGCATCGTCTTCGGCGTGCTGTTCCGCAGCATCGCCAACTTCCTGCAACGGGTGATCGACCCCAACGAGTTCCTGGTGGTGCAGGATCGGCTGT
>JAEZID010000347.1 GCA_023416195.1 Pseudomonadota bacterium
CCGCCGCGTAGCGCAGCTTCTTCAGGGTGATGCGCAGCTTGTGCCGGTCGGTGACGGACAGCTCGGCGAAGCCCTGGCCGGCGCGGCGCGACTTCTTGTGGCGGCGCGACAGCAGATGGTCGGCGAGGTCCTCCACCGGCTCGAACAGGCGGGCGGAATGCTCGCTGACCGGCTGGGCGCGCCAGCCGCGCCCCTCCACCCAGGATCCCAGGCGCAGCAGGAAGGTCGTGTAGCGCTCCGACAGGATGGCGGCGCGTGCCGAGTCGTAGGCGCGGTCGCGCTTGGCCCCGGCGGCGGCGGCCAGCGCGTCGAGGTCGTCCTGCACGGGCTTGCCGTGCCCGTCGGCGCGGTGGAAGGCGTCGCGCACCGGCTCCAGCAGCTCGGTGATGAACACGTCCCAGTCGCGCGCCGGGCCGAGGTTGCCGGCCAGCCACTTCACCTCCCCCACCGCCCAGCCGTACTGGTCGGCCGGGACGAAGGGGCGGAACAGAGCGAGCGCCGAGCGCAGGCGGCGCAGCGCCACGCGCATCTGGTGAATGCCCTCCGGGTCCTTGCCCTCGACCGACACGGCCTCGTTGGCGGCGAGGTGGGCGACGCAGGCGCGCACGATGCGGGCGAGCGCGCCCTCGACCGTGATGTCGGGGGTGAGTTCCAGCTTGCCGGCCTTGACCGTCTCGTCGCCGCGGCCCTCGGCCAGGGCATAGCCGCGATGGGCCTTGGTGCGGGTGTCGAGGCGCAGGGGCGCGGTCCCGGCCAGTTCCAGCGCAAGGTCGTAAAGGGCGGCGGGGGAGCCCTGCTTCAGCTCCAGCTCGACCTCGGATACCGCGACGGAGGCGCCCTCCGGCGTGCGGATGTCGCCGCTGTCAAATGCGACCTCGATGCTGCTGGCGGACTCGCCCTCGCCCACCGTCACGTTGCGGATGGTCCGCTGGATGTGGCTGGTGAAGAGGGGGCGCAGTTCCGCCGCGCTGACCGGGCCGAGCAGGTCCAGCGCATCGGGCGCGGTGATCAGGGACAGGTCGGGCTCCGGCCCGGCGACCGAACATTCCCATTCGGCGCGGCCCAGCCCGTCCGGGCCGGCGGCGCCCTTGACGGTCTGGAGATACTGGTTGCCCGCCTTGCGCACGCGCAACGTCACCAGACGGCTCGCCAGCCGCCGGTCGGCGGTGTCGAAATAGGTGCTTTCCAGCGTCTTGCTGGACGCCTTGCCTTTCGCGCGGCTCGCGATGGCCGGGGCCGAACGGAGCTTCGCCATGTCGTCCGGCTGGACGGCCAGCTTCAGTTCCGTTTCCCGGTTGGACTCCGCCTCGACCATATTCACCCCGTCTATGACCGTAAAACCCGTGTTGCACAGGCCACTGCCCTGGTCAAGCTACAGAACGAATACGGTCGGGGCGGCTGCGGCAACGCCAAACTTGTGAAGTTTTTGTTACGGCTTCTCCAGAACCAGCAGCTTCGACATGTAGGCGAGCGATGCGGTTCTCGTCCGGAGACCGGCGCCGGTGAACAGCGCCTCCAGGTCGTCGCGGGCGTAATGGGCGTAGTAGGGTTCGTGAAAGGCCTGCGGGAACAGGTCGAGCAGCCCGTCCATCGCCGGGTTGTCGCCATATTGCAGGCTGTCCATGAAGACCAGGATGCCGCCGGGCTTCAGCACGCGAGCCATCTCGCGGGCGGCGGCGGCGCGGACCTTCCCCGGCAGTTCGTGGAACAGGTAGATGCAGGTCACGATGTCCTGCGAATCGTCGGCCAGCGGCATGGCCTCCGCCGCCGCCTGGACCATGGCGGAACTGCGCGCCCAAGGGGCGAGGTTGCGCCGCGCCTCCCGAAGATAGGCGGCGGACAGGTCGAGCGCGATGACCGGCAGGCGCGGGTGGTTGTCCTTCACGAAGGTCAGGTAGCGCCCGGTTCCCGCTGCCACGTCCAGCAGGCGGCAGTTGGCGACGCGGCGGGTCTTCAGATGCTCGAAGATCGGAACCAGCGTCTGGCGGCGCATGGCGTCGGCGCCGCCGCCGAACAGCACCTCCACCTGATGGTCGTAGAGACGGGCGCTTTCCTCCGTCAGATAACCGCCGGTTTGGAAATGGAAGTTCTGGCGGTAGTAGGCGGGCAGGCTCTCCGACCCCGGCGGCGGGTTGGCGCGCACCTCCGTCGCGATGCGGCCGCGGCGGCGGCGCGACACCTCCGGCACGTCGCGGAAGAAGGCGGCGGCGTCGGCCAGCACCCGGCGCGGGTCGGGCAAAAGGTCGTGGGGCAGCCGGTAGTACCCCGCCTCGATGTTGGCGAGGTCGCGGACGAGCAGCGCACGGAGTTCCTCAAGGACGGCGCGGGTGTCGGGAACCGGCCCTGCGGGCGGGCGCTGAAGGCGCGTCCGGCCCCCGAGGCGATCGCCAAGGCGGGCGGCCAGCATGTATTGGCCGAAGAACCACGCGACGCGGGCCGACTGGCTCGCCGCGTAGGCGAGGCGTTGGGCGATGTGCGGGCCGGCATGGGGGCCGCCATGGGAAGACGGGTGGAAAGACGGGTGGGTGCTCATGGAAATGAAGATGGAACGGTTCGGGCGGGCGCCCAGCGCCATCCCCTTTCGCCGCACGTCTTTTCGCCACAGGAGGATGACCACGCGGAGCGTTGCAAAGACGGCGGGCCTGTGCTTGGGTGCGCCCCAAAATTATCAGCTTGGGGAAACAGCGGCCATGACCGAGTTCAACACCATCGACGACCTCGACGTGAACGGGAAGACGGTGCTGGTGCGCGCCGACCTCAACGTCCCGATGCAGGACGGCAAGGTCTCCGACACCACCCGCATCGACCGTCTGGCGCCGACCCTGACCGAGCTGTCGCAGAAGGGCGCCAAGGTCGTCGTCCTGTCGCACTTCGGCCGGCCGAAGGGTGGTCCGGACACCAAGAACTCGCTGCGCCACGTGCTGGACGAGCTGAGCCGCGCGGTCGGCCAGAAGGTCGCCTTCGCCGAGGATTGCGTCGGCGAGAAGGCGAAGGCCGCGATATCCGCCGTCCACCCTGGCGCCATCGTCCTGCTGGAGAACACCCGCTTCCACGCCGAGGAAGAGAAGAACGACCCGGCTTTCGCCAAGCAGATCGCCGAGCTGGGCGACCTCTACGTCAACGACGCCTTCTCCGCCGCGCACCGCGCCCACGCCTCGACCGAGGGCGTCGCCCGCCTGCTGCCCTCGGCCGCCGGCCGCCTGATGGAGGCCGAGCTGAAGGCCCTGACGCTGGCGCTGGAAAAGCCGGAGCGTCCGGTCGCCGCCGTGGTCGGCGGGGCCAAGATCTCCACCAAGCTCGACCTGCTCGGCAACATGGTGCGCAAGGTGGACATGCTGGCGCTGGGCGGCGGCATGGCCAACACCTTCCTGTTCGCGCAGGGTGTCGATGTCGGCGCCTCGCTGTGCGAGAAGGACATGGCCGACCAGGCCCGCGCCATCATGGAGACCGCCAAGGCCTCCGGCTGCGAAATCCTGCTTCCGAAGGACTTCGTCGTCGCCAAGGAGTTCAAGGCGGGTGCCGCCAACCGCGTCGTCGAGGCGAACGCCATCGGCGCGGATGAGATGGCGCTGGACGTCGGCCCGGCGACGGTCGAGTTCCTGGGCCTGAAGCTTCAGGGCGCCAAGACCATCGTGTGGAACGGCCCGCTGGGCGCCTTCGAGATCCAGCCGTTCGACGCGGGCACCAACGCGGTCGCCGGTCTGGTCGCGGCGCGTACCGAGCAGGGCGGCCTGCTGTCGGTGGCCGGCGGCGGCGACACCGTCGCGGCGCTGGCTCACGCCGGGGTCGAGGACAAGTTCACCTACATCTCCGCCGCCGGCGGCGCCTTCCTGGAATGGCTGGAAGGCAAGGACCTGCCGGGCGTTGCGGCGCTGAAGAAGTAACAAACGGGCAGGCCGTCCATTCGAATGTTGCACGGCGGAAGAGTCGAGGGGCTCTTCCGCCGTTCTTCTTTGAGCCACGCGCATTCGACAGGTCGGAATTTAGCTTTTTTCACAGGCGGCGCGGCGGGGGCAAGGTTAGGATTGCGGAAATCGTCCAGGGTCTTGCCTCCATGAAGCCGGTCCGCACACCGTCCCTCGTCTTCGGCCTCGCGGCTCTGTGTCTGCTGACGGTGATGTTCGGCCATGGCCTGTACCAGAGCCATCGGCAGCGCATGGCGGATTCGCAGGAACTGACGGACAAGCTGGCCCGCGCGCTGGAGGAGCACACCCAGCACAGTTTCCAGGCCATCGACGGCACCTTGCGGACGACCGCCGCGCAACTGCGCTCGCTGCGCGAGACGGGGCAGGATGCGGACGCGCTGGCGCACGGCATCCTGAAGGCCAATCTGGCGACCATGACGCACGCCCGGCAACTGGCCATCCTCGGCCCGGACGGCCGGGTGCGCCACCACGCGGGGCGGCCGGACCCGGCGCCGGTGGATTTGTCCGACCGCGACTTCTTCAAGGCGCAGATGGAGCAGGACGCCGGGCTGTTCATCGGCGCGCCCGCGATCAGCCGCAACAACAGCGCGTGGTTCATCGGCGCCAGCCGCCGTCTGACCACCGTCGACGGGCGCTTCGACGGCGTTCTGGTCGCCATCGTCGAGCCGCAGCGGTTCCGCGCCTTCTACAAGGCGCTGCATCCGGGCGAACGGGGCGCGGTGACGCTGCTGCGCCTCGACGGCGCCCTGATCGTCAACGAGCCGTTCGAGGAGGAGATGCTGAGCCGCAGCTACGCGGACATCCCCCTGTTCCGGA
>JAEZID010000366.1 GCA_023416195.1 Pseudomonadota bacterium
GCGCCGCACCGAGCGGCATGACGGTCAGGTCGGCTTCCCCGAGGGCGCGGTTCCGGGAAGGCTCACGGTGAAGACCGTGCCGCCGCCCTCGCGGTCGGCGAAGGATAGGCTGCCCGCGTGTCGGGCGATGATGGAGCGGGCCAGATAGAGCCCGAGGCCGGTCCCCGGCACCGCCGACACGTTCGAGGCGCGGTAGTAGCGCGAAAACAGCTCCGCCCGGTCGCTTTCCGGGATGCCGCGCCCACGGTCAAGGATGCGGACGCGCAAGTCGCCACCCATGCCGCCAACCTCCACATCGATGGCGCTCTTTGCGGGCGAGTATTTGGCGGCGTTGTCGAGAAGCGCGTTGAACGTCATCCGCAACAGCTCCGGGTCGCCCTCGACCAACGGCAGGGGCGCGTCCGCGTGGACCCGGATCGCGCGGGAATGAAGCTGCCGCTGGTGGTGCGCCACATCCTCGATCATCGCCAGCGGATCGATGGGTTCCGTCCTCAGCACCAGCCCTGTTTCGTCAAGCCGGTCCTCGGCAAAGCAGGAATCGATTAGGCCCAGCAGCCGCCGGACGTTCGCCCGTATGTTGTCGAGCCGGCGCCGGGCGTCCTCGGTCATCGCGTTGACGAGCAGGGGAAGAACCTGCGCGGCGGTGTCGATCACCGCCAGCGGGGTCTTGAACTCGTGCGCGGCCATTCGTATGAACTGCCGCAGATGGTGCCGGGCCGCCTGTTCGGCGATCAGAGCTTCCTCGATCTCGGCGTTCGCCTCGATCAGCTGACGCGTCCGCTGCTCCACCAGCTTGCCCAGACGGAAGCGGATCTGGTCGGCCAGCGCCAGGGCGAAGCCCATCAGCAGGGTGGCCAGTCCGATCGAGAACAGCTCCCGCACCCACCCCCGCCACGGCAGCAGCTCCGGCGCCCAGCGGTTGAACGCCACGAGGTGAAAGCAGTTCAGCACCAGGAAGGGCCCCATGGCCAGCAGCAGGGACCAGCGGTCGCGCCGGGCGATTCCGGGCTGGATGAACATCAGCCAGAGCGAGACCGCCGAGACGGCGAAGAAGCTGGCGGTCAGCCCGGTCAGAAGCCGGTGCGGCAGGAACAGCATCAGGGCGACGTTGATCGTCGTCATGACGATGACGCCGCGGCACAGGGCGCGCTGCATGGCCGGGCGGTGGCTGGACAGGTCCAGATAGGCGGCGATGAACAGGGGCAGGCAGTGCAGGCCGAGGATGCCGCCCCCTTCCAGAAGCCACCAATCGACGTTGTTCCCCCAGGTGACGCCGTAGGCCCGGTTGAGGCCGGACCCGAAGAAGGCGGTGATCAGAATCCCGAGCGCCGCACCGAAGGCGTAGGCGTAAAGCCGGTTGCGCAGCAGCAGCCAATGCGCCCCGAACAGCAGCGCCATGCTGGTGATCGACCCCACCAGCGGCGCCTGAAGGCGCGTCATCTCGGCCTCATGCCGCAACTGGGCAAGCGTGGTGCGCAGGATCGGGGCCAACACCAGGGCAAAGCGCGATTGCACGCGCAGGTACAGCGTGACCGGCTGGCCGACGTAGGGCGTCAGCGCGACCGTGTGCTGGATCTCGCCCGCCGGCACCGCCGCCATCGTCAGACCCCGCGTCGCGTGCAGCAGCAGCCGGCCGTCGTCGGCGACCAGATGGATGTCGGCGCGCGCGATCAGCAGCGTGTCTATGGCGAGCAGCCAGCGGTCGGCAACCTTGGCCTCGGTCAGGTCCAGCCGCACCCGGCCCCAGAGGGCGCCGGTGCTCTGCCCGAACGACGCCGGCCCGGCCGCCAGCGGACGGAACGCGCCGCCGCCGCCCCGTTCCACCGCGACGGCGTCCAGCGTCAGGGTGCCGCCGGGATCGAACAGCGCGTCGATGACGGGGGCGAGCGGCACGACCTCCGCCGCGCCGGGCGCGATACCGCCGGGGAGCGTCCCTGTTTGCGCGGAAGCCTGCGCCGGATGGAAAAGGACCAGGATGACGGAAACGACAACTCCAGCGAGCGCAATAAGCCTCACGCGATCCATCCTCCGGTGCCGGGCGTTGTGGCGAAGGAGAAGTCAAACACCTGTGCTGGTCAAGTGGCGCGAACAAAGACTTCAGATTTTTCTAATGTAAGTGGGCTGTCGCTTTGACCAAATTGGATCTCTATCTGTTATAGAACGAACTGTTCTCGATAAGAACGATGGGTATGGGCATGGCGCGGATTGCCATCGTGGAAGATGAAGTGGCGCTTCGCGAGGACATCGCGTTGTACTTGCGCTCCGTGGGGCATGACGTGTGCCCGCTGGGGTGCGGGGAGGAGCTTGACGCGCTACCGCTGGATGGGCTCGACATTGTCGTGCTGGACGTGAACCTGCCCGACGAAAGCGGCTTCGCCATTGCCACCCGCCTGCGGCGATCCTCCAACGTGGGCATCATCATGCTGACCGCCCGCCGGCTGGAGGACGACCGGCTCACCGGGTTGGAAGCCGGTGCGGACATCTACCTGTCGAAGCCCGTGAGCCTGCGCGAACTCGCCGCCCATGTTCGCGCGCTCGACCGACGCCTGACGCGCGAGACGCCGGTTGCGGAACCGGAGGCGGTGGCGGAGGTGGCGGCTTGGACGCTCGATCAGACGGCGTGGCGCCTCGACACGCCGGGCGGTGCCGGGGTGCAGCTCTCCAATCTGGAGATGCGCTTTCTCGTTTGCCTGGCCGGGCGTCCGGATGCGCCGGTGGATCGTGGCTTCCTGTCCCTGGCCATATACGGCACTCCTCTCGACCATGAGAGCCGGGCTCTGGATGCGCTGGTCCGCCGCCTGAAGACCAAGGTCGAGCGAACGACCGGAGCGGCGTTGCCGGTGCAGGCGCTCTACGCCTCCGGGTACCGCTTTTCCGCACCGCTGCGCCTCGTTCCGGCGAAGCTCCCGAGCGAATAGACCTTTCGTCTCGCGGTGCCGGAGGCGTTTGTCGGTGATGGCGGGGGGCTCTTGGCCTCGCCCGGCCATCCGGATGCACCGCGATTGCGGTCATGACACGTGCATGGCGCGGGACGCTTCCTTCAGCGCATGCCAAAACGTGCTTTTTGCTAAATAACATCATTCGAAAGTTGGGCTAACAACTACTGATGTCAATCACGCGAAGGTCTGTGGCGTAGCGTATGCTAATTGCGTGTGGCTATCCATGAAGAAGTAGAAAAAGCACGGCCTTATCCCATGAATTGGCGAATGGTTACAATGCGTGTCATTTGATTATTTGACGAAAAATCACGCTCATCAGTAAATGGTTTCAACACGTACGCATCGGTTGATCCGCCAGCACGCGCCGCTTCGCCGGCCGGCGGCTGACGCGGCCCGTATCCGAAGGAGGCAATGGTGGCTGGTGAATTTTCTTGGTCTTATCCGGTCAATTATAAGTTTAACCCGTCCATCAAGCAAACCGCATATTATCTAGATGGTATCAGCAACTACAATATTGGACTGGTTGCGCAAGGCTCGGACCCAGTATCCATTCAGGTTGACAACAGCCAATTCCAAATTTCTTTCCCTTATTCCACCAATCCAAGCTGGTATGGCGTCACCACGTCAGACAGCACCCCCCTGGGTGACGACAAGGCGTTCTATTTCAGCTGGTGGGGCCAAACCGGTGCGGCGACCTTCACCGGCGGTTTGTCCGGCGACGAGGTGTGGGGTGGGAGCGGCAACGACACTCTGTCGGGCGGCGCCGGCATCGACAACCTGATCGGCGCCAGTGGCAATGATTCGCTGTCGGGCGACGACGGCGACGATAGTCTCAATGGCGGCGACGGTGACGATACCGTCCTGGGTGGCGCCGGCGATGACCAGATCTGGGGCGCCAGTGGCAATGATTCGCTGTCGGGCGGCGCCGGTGCCGACACCCTGAATTGCGGCGGCGGCACGGACACCATGACCGGCGGGGACGGCAACGACGCTTTCGTGGCCGATATGTGGTCGTACTTCAACGGCGTCACCATCACCGATTTCGGCGCCGGCGATTCTGTCGTCATTCGCAACGACGACCTCACGAACGTGTTCAACGGCATGAGCGCGGGCGGCACACTCACGCACAACGGCGCGACGCTGAACCTCACCGGGGTGACGTCCGGCACATGGAGCGCCTCCCTCAATGGGAACGATACCGTTCTGACCCTGGCGCCTCCCGATACGACTCCCCCAGTGTTCCAGAGCGCGATGGTCAGCAGCAAGAGGCTGGTGCTGACCTATGACGAGGCTCTCGACGCCAACTCGATGCCGACCGGCCTCAGCTTCTCGGTCATGGCGGGCAACACGCCGGTGCCGGTCGCGGGCGTTGCGATCGACGGTCCCGGCAAAACCGTCACCCTGACCCTGGGCACGGCCGTCACGGCCGGTCAAGTTGTCACCGTCGCCTACAGCGCGGCTGACAATCCGCCCACCAGCGTGATTCAGGACGCCGCCGGCAACGATGCGGCGTCGCTCTCCACCACCCCGGTGACCAACAACACCCCGACCGTCGACATCCTGTCGGATTCCGCCAACAATCCCCTGCCGTTCAGCGGCTATGTCGGGCAGACCTTCACGGCGACGGGGACCAGGCTGGACAGCGCGGCGTTCGAAATGCAGCTTCCGCTTCTGCCCGTCGCCTCCAGTTACCGGCTCCTTCTCACCAGCGTCAGCAACGTCGGCGGCGAGATCAACCCGACCACGGTGCTGTTCGAGAGCGGCACGCTTTCGGCGAACCTGAACATCGTCGGGCCGCAGCGTTTCAACGTTCCGGTCAACTATGACGGCCTGACGATCGGATCCCAGTATGCGATCATCATCGACGGCGTGGTCGAGAGCACGCCGTTGGGAAACCTCTACTTCGACACGCCGGATGCTTACAGCGGCGGCATCGCGATCCAGGGCGTTCACACCAACGGCAACACGCGGGAGCAGAATTTCGCGGCCAACTGGACCGAAAGGCCCGGCAGCGATCTCGCCGTCCAGATCACCATGTCCGGAACGGCGCCTCCCCCGCCTCCCCCGACACCGGACCCGACGCCGCCGAGCCCAATCACGGTTGACGGCGTTCCGGTGCAAACCGGCACGGTGACCAACAGCGACGGCACGACCTCGCAGACGCTCACCATCCCGGTGGTCACCGCGTCCCGCCCCGAGCAGGTCGGCAACAACGACGTGGCCGACATCCCGCTGGTCACGTCCGGCGGCGCCAGCCTGCTGACCGCGCAGCTGCCGGCCGGCTTCGGCCTGACGGTGAGCGGTTCCGGCGCCCCCAAGGCAGCCGGCTCCTCGCTCAGCGACCTGATCCGCGAGATCCAGGGGCGCACCGCCGCCGGCTCGGCCGACCGCGACC
>JAEZID010000423.1 GCA_023416195.1 Pseudomonadota bacterium
GCCTCGGCGCGGCCGGCGGCCTCGTGCGCCGCGCGGCGCCGCCGTGCCGGGTCGGCGTCTTCCAGACTGGCGGCCCCCGCGTCCGCCATGGGCGGCAGCGTGCCCTTCTTCGCCTTGACCAACGCCATGCGTATCTCCATCAGCCCTTCGCGGGCATCCATTTGATCAACTGCTGCGCCACCCGGTCCGCGGGCAGCACGATGTCCGCCCCGCCGCGCCGGATCAGCTCCTGCGGCATGCCGAAGACCACGGCGCTCTCCTCCGACTCGGCGATGGTCCGGCCGCCCTGCCGGCGCATCTCGGCCATCGTCGCCGCCCCGTCATACCCCATGCCGGTCAGCAGCACCCCGACCAGCCGCGACGCGGGCACGGCCTTGAGCGCGCTCTCCACCATGCGGTCCACGTTCGGGTGCCAGCTCTTGTCCTCGGCCGCCGGCACCGGCTGGGCGACCAGCCGCCCGCCCCGCCGCACCACCACCAGATCGGCGCCGCCCCGCGCGATGCCGACCATGCCCGGCTCCAGGGGCGTGGGGCTGGCGACCTCGGTCACCGTCACCGCGCAGATGTCGTCCAGCCGCCGGGCCAGCGCGCGGGTGAAGTTGGCGGGCATGTGCTGCGCCACGACCACCGGCCAGGGAAAATCCGCCGGCAGCGCCGGCAGAATGTCTTCCAGCGTGCTCGGCCCCCCGGTGGACACGCCGATCAGCACCAGCCCGTCCTCCTCGTCCGCCGGCGGTCTCACCGGGGCGTCGGCGACGAAATCCTCCCCCGCGATGCGCGCCCGCGCCAGCCGCAGCCGTTCGCGCAGGCCCCGCACCCGGCGCGGCCGGGACGAGGCGGCGGCCCGCACCGTGTCCACCAATTCCCCAGCGATGCGGTCGAGGGAGCCGATGCCCCCCGGCTTCGCCACCGCCTCCACGGCGCCCAGCCGCAGCGCCTCCAGCGTCACGTCCGCCCCCTCGGCGGTCAGGGCGGAGACCATGACGACCGGCTTGGGATGCTCGACCATGATGCGCTTCAGGCAGGCGAGCCCGTCCATGCCCGGCATGGTCACGTCCAGCGTCACCACGTCCGGGTCGAAGGGCTTCAACCGCTCCAGCGCCTCTTCCCCGTTGGCGGCCGTTTCCACCGTGAAGCCGGCGCCGCGCAGAATGTCGGCGATCCGCCGCCGCATCAGCACCGAATCGTCAACCACCAGAACCTTCGCCATGGGTCACGCCGCCACGAGCAGTGCGGCCAGCTGGTCCATGTCGAGCAGTTCGCCCGGATCCATCAGCAGGATCATCCGCCGCCCGTCCGCCGCCGCCTTATCGTCCAGCGTCGCGACCCGGCGGATCAGCCGGTGCTGCGCCTGGGACACGACCGGCGCGGTCTCGATGCGGCTTTCCGGCACGCGGACGATGCCGGCCATGCCGTCCACCAGCAGCCCGGCCAGCGCCTCCCCGGCGGCGATCACCACGACGCGCGCCCGCTCGCCGGCAGCGGCCTCCGCCTCCGGCAGGCGCAACAGGCGGCGCTGGTCGATCACCGGCAGCACGGCGCCGCGCAGGGTCACCACGCCGCGGACGAAATCCGGCGCGTTCGGCAAGGGGGTGGGCGCGTCGGGCCGGCGCGGCACCTCGCGCACCGCCGCGACCGGAAGCCCGTATTCCGCCCCGGCCAGCCGGAACACCACGAAGGGCTCCGCCCGCCCCTCGCTGCCCCGCTCCGCCACCCCTTCCCCGACCGCCATGCCCGCGCCCTCTTCCTTGCTCCCGGTTCCCAGCGCGGTCCCCCGGCGGAACAGCCGGGCGGCCGACAGGACGGAAACCAGCCGCCCGTCGCCGTCCACCCGCGCGATCCCGGCGACGTCCTCGAACTCCGCCTCGCGCGCCAGCAGCGGCGGGACCGGGTCGATCCGCCCGTGCGGGATGCGCCGGATCTCCCGCACCCCATTCACCACAACACCGACCAGCCCCTCGTCGGTCCGCACCACGACGACGCGCCGGCCGGTTTCCTCGCCCTCCGCGTCCAGCCCGAACAGCTCCCGCAACCCCACCAGAGGCAGCAGGGCGTCGCGCAGCGTCATCATGCCCAGCAGATGGGCGCGGGCGCGCGGCACCCGCGTCATCAGCTTCGGAACCGGCACGATCTCCTGCACATGCTCCACCGGAAGGGCGAACTCCTGCCCGGCGACGGCGAAGACGACCAGCCGCGCCTCGTCCACGGCCGCCGCCGCGTCACGGCCGGCCTGCGCGGCCTCGGCCAGGCCTTCGCCCAGGGTCCCGCCGAAACCGCCGGCCCGCCCGGCAATCTGGCCCGCCCCGATCCGGCCCAAATCGGCGAACTGCCGCTCGACCACCGGCCCGATGTCGAGGATCAGCGCGCCGTCCCCGCCGTCCGTGGGGCGGATCGCCCCGGCCAGCAGCGCCTCGTCGATGGCGGTCCCGGTTCCGTCCTCCGCTCCGTCAGCCGCGACGATGCGGCCGTCGTCCACGCTGGCCAGCCCGTTGATCCGGTCGGCGACCAGCCCGACCGGCTGCCCCCGGTGCCGCACCACCAGCACGCGCGCGCCAGCCTCCCGCTCCGCGTCGGGCAAGCCCAGGATGCGGCGCAGGCCGATGACCGGCATCACCTCGCCCCGGTGCCGCGCCAGCCCTTCCAGGCTCGGCGGCCCCAGCGGAATGCGCACCACCTCCGGCGGCCGGAGGATTTCCAGAACCTCGGCCAGCGGAACGGCGAACGCCATGTCCCCCACGCCGAACGTGACGAAGGGCCGAGCCCCGTCCTGCCGCATGATCGCTGCCATGCCCTCTCCCCAATCCCCACTCGTCCGGGGGAAACACGTCAGCCCGCAGCCTGCAACTCGTCGGCCATGGCGGCGATCTCCTCGATGGCGGCGGCCAGCTCCTCCGCGCCCTTCGCCTGCTCGCGGGCGGCCTTGGCGGCCTCGTTCGCGGACTGGTTGGCCTCGGTCGCCGCGACAGCGATCTGCTCCACGCCCTTCTGCGCCTCGGTGACGGCGCGCTGCATCTCTCCGGCCGCGTCGACGATCTCGCGGCTGCCCTGGGTCACGTTGCGCAGGTCCGCCGCCGCCGAGGCGAGGCTGCCGGCGAACTCCTCGTGCCGGGACGCCTCCCGCTCGGCGTTGCCGGAGATCTCCTCGATGTCGCGGCGCACGCGCCCGACCTGCTCCTGGATGTCGCGGATGATGTCCTTCACCCGCTCCACATTCTCGGAGCTGTCGCGCGCCAGATTGCGGATGTCGTTGCTGACCACGGTGAAGCCGCGCCCGAACTCGCCGGCGCGCGCCGCCTCGATGGAGCCACTGACCGCCAGCATGCCGGTCTGGATCGCGATGATCGAGATGGCGTCCACCACCTTGTCGATGCGCCGGCCGACCTGTTCCAGTTCGGTGATCCGCTCCACCGTGCGGCGGTTGGCCTCCACGGACTGGAGAACGCCGCCCGCCAGCGCGCCGACCATCTCCCGCGTTTCGCCCAGCAGCGCTTCCATCGACGCGCAGCGTTCCACCGATTCCTCCGCGCGCGCCACGCTCAGCTTGGCGTTCGCCTCGATCTCCGCGATGGCGGTGCCGGACTGGTGGGTCGCCGCCCCCTGCGCCTGGGCGCCGCGGGCGATCTGGGTGATCGCGGCCATGATCTGGGCGGCGGCGCGGTTGATCTCCTCGATGGCCGCCGACAGCTGCTCGGCGGCCGAGGCCAGCTCGCCCGCGGTGCGATGAATGTCGGCGCTGCCGTTCAGCTCATCGGCGATCTCCGACAGCTGGCTGGCGGCCTGCTCGCTCTGGGCGAGGGCCTCGGCCTGCTGGCCGACGGTCTTCAGCGCCTCCTCGCTCGCCGCCGCCTGCTCCTCGGCGGCCGAAGCCACCGTTTCCGCGCCGCGCTGCGCCTCGCGGGCGGCGACGTCGGCTTCGATGGCGGCCTTGATGGTCTCCTGCGCGCCGCGCGCGATGGCGCTCATGTCGGCGCGCACCGTTTCCAGCTTTCCGGCGATCTGCCGGCCCCGGCCAACCTCCGTCCGCGCGGTGTCAGAGGATTCGACGATGCCGGCCGCGATGGCGCCCACGGAGTCCTGAATCTGGACGACCATGCGCTGAATGTCGTTGGCCGACCGCTCCGACCGCTCGGCCAGGGCCTGCACCTCGTCGGCGACGACGGCAAAGCCCTTGCCCGCGTCGCCCGCCCGCGCCGCCTCGATGGCCGCGTTCAGCGCCAGCAGGTTGGTCTGGTCGGCCATGGCCGCGACGCCGCCGGCGATGCTGCCGATCTCCGCCGCCCGGCGCTCCAGATCGCGGACCATGGCGACGGCGGTCTCCTGCCGCGCGGCGGCGCGGACCAGCCCTTCGACCGACCCGAGGATCTGGGCGCTGACCTCCTTCACCGTCCCCTGCAACGTCTCGATCCGGGCGAGCGAGCTTTCGGCGTTGCCGCGCGCCTTGCCGATCAGGGTGGCCGCGCGGTCGATCATCCGCTGCGACTGCTGGGTGGCGGCGGCCGCTTCCTCGGCGCCGGCCGCGACCTGCTCCATCGCCTTGCGCAGTTCCTCGGCGGCGGCGGCGGCCTGGGTCACGCCGCTCGCCAGCTCGTTCGTCGCCGCCGCGATGCCTTCGGCCGCCTTGCGGCGCCGGGTGTTGGCGCGGACCTTGCGCCGCTGCGCCTCGGCCGCGCGCGAATCGGCGCGCGGAGCCTCCTCTTCGATGATCGCGGCGGGCGCGCGTCCGGCCGCGGAACTTTCCGCCGCCTCCTGGCCGGTCCGCGCCGTGTCGATCTGCTTCTTCTTCACCAATGCCATGTCGTGTCGCCTTCCGCCCCGTGAGCCGGGGGCTCCCGTCTTTCGTGTTTCAGTTCGGCCGTTTCAGGAGGCGCCCGATGTAGCCGTCGATCAGGTCTTTCAAATCGGCCGCCGACGCCGGGTCCAGCGCCAGCACGACCTCGCCGCCCACGTCCACCAGACTGGCGCGGAACGTGACCTGGAACAGGATGGCCGCCGACGCCGGACTCGGCTCCACGCCGCAGGCGTTCAGGATTTCCTCTCCCGTGCCCCGCAGGATGTCCGGCAGGGTGGTCTCGATCCGGGTGCCCAGCAGGTTCGCCATCGACGCGAGGCAGCTGTTCAGCACGATGTTGCCGATCTCGCCCAGCGCCTCGCCCTCCAGTTCCGCCGCGAACTCCTTCGGCACGTCGGGCGGCAGCGCGGCGGCGGCCAACGGCAGGCTGCCGCGTTCGGGAAAGACCAGCAGGGCCGTGCCGCAGATCGCCCCCGACAGGGCTTCCGCCACGGCGACCAGCCGGCCCGGAAAGGCCGCGCCCAGCCGCCCGGCCACCCGGTCGGCCGGCACGATCTCGACGGTCGGGACGGACACCTGCACGGCGCCGCCCAGCATCCGGCTGAGCGCGGTCGAGGCCTTGCCGACCCCGATGTTGCCCAATTCGGCCAAGGCATCCCGTTCCAGTTCGTCGAGGCGGTTCGGCATCGGTTGTCCCAGCTGCGGTGTCTCGACGGCGGTGTCGCCGTGGCGGTTTTCGGGCGGCCGTATTTTGCGGCGGTGTGCGGCGGCTCAGCCGGCCGCGCGGCGCGGCAACCCCGCCGATGCCAGGAAGCGGACCACCTGCTCCTCGTCCAGCGGCTTCGGCATGAAGGCGGCGCCGAGTTCCCGGATGCCCGCCACCACCGCGTCCTGGGCGTTGGCGGTGATGATCGCGATGTGGATCTCCGGCCGTTTCGCGCGCAGCTCAGCCGCGGCCTGCAGCCCGTTGTCGCCGGGCATGTTGTAGTCGATTATGGCGATATGGATATCACCTTTGTCTAGATTTGCGTAAAGCTCATCGCTGTTGGCGGCCTCAAGCACGGTCCAATCGGGCCTGTTCCGCAGTATAATGCCGCGAACGTGCATACGGGACAGCTTGCTGTCGTCCACGACGATTACGGTCTTGCTCAAAGGCGTGGCTCCGGGGCGTAGAAAGTTCTTGGTTCCGAGGAGATTATACCCGTCGCGACGGGCCATGCCACCCTGCATTACGGCGTGGTACCCCGTTGGGCAATGCGGCTGTGCCGTTGGCGGGGCGGCGCCCATTTGCCAGACCCAATTCCCTTCCCGGCCCGGAGGTCCGTCCTTGGACGATTTCGTCAGCGCACTCGTGATTTTCCTCGTGGTCGTCGATCCGGTCGGCATGGTGCCGATCTACCTCGGCCTGACGCGCGGCTTCGACAGCCGGCGCAAGCGCACCATCGCGCTGCGCGGCACGCTCATCAGCTTCGCCATCATCGTGTTCTTCGCCTATCTGGGCGACATCGTGCTGAACGCCCTGTCCATCGGCATGCCGGCCTTCCGGATCGCGGGCGGGGCGCTGCTGTTCTGGATCGCCTTCGAAATGCTGTTCGAGCGCCGCGCCGAACGGAAGGAACGCACCGCCGGCGACGCCCGGACGGAGGAGGAGGCGCACGACCTCGCCGTCTTCCCGCTGGCGATTCCGCTGATCGCCGGGCCGGGCACGATCACCTCGACGCTGCTGCTGATGGACCGCTACGGCGCGACCCTGCCCGGCCAGGGGCTGGTCCTGGGCGCCGCCGCCGTGGCGGTCGGCAGCGTGACCGTGCTGCTGGTCATCGCCGACGCGGTGGACAAGCTGCTGGGCCGGACGGTGATCCACACGGTCAGCCGCGTGCTCGGCATCGTTCTGGCGGCGCTGGCCGCCCAGACCATCATCTCCGGCATCACCGCCATCTATCCGCCGCACTGAGGCCGGGGAGGATGACCGGTGGATCGATGCCGGTTCCGCACAATGTCACCTCCCATCGACCGTGCAACACCATGCTTCGGGACCCGACATGCCCGCCGAAAACGACTCGTCGAGCATCGACGCTTCGTGGAGGACGACCGCTCGCCGCCTGCTGTCGCCCCGGCGGCTGCGCGACAGCCTGACCCTGACGTCGCCGCCATCCCCGCGGATCGCGGTGATCGCCGGGCTGCAAGCCGCCCTGTCCCTGCTGGCCGCGACGCTCCTGATCTCCCTGACCCCGTGGCATCACCTGATCGGGTTCCCGGCGCTGGGCGCCCTCGCGTCCCTGTTCGGCCGCTATGCGTCCGCGCGGCACCGCGCGCGCATCGTGGCGATCTGCGCCATCCTGCTGACGGTCGCCGTGTTCGTTCCGTCGCTGGCGTCCTACGGCGGGGCATCGTCCAACGCGAAGCTGCTGCTGCTCGCCCTGATCGCGGGCTGCGCGACGCTGGCCGTGGCCCATTGGCAGCTCGGCGGTCCGGGGCCGGTCATCTTCACCTTCGCGGCGGCGGGTGGGCTTGCGCCCCTCGGCTCGTGGCACTCGGTCGCCGAGCAAACCCTCGCCACGGCGGCGGGCGGCGCGGTGGCCTGGGCGGTCTGCCGGATGACGGACCGACTGCGGTCGGCAGAGCTGGCCAGCCTGAACATGCCGGTTGCGCCGCACCGCCCATTCCGGCACGAACTGATCGCCGCCGCCCGGCTCACCGCCGGGGCCGCGACGGCCGCGCTCGTCGCGCAAGCGATCGGATGGCAGCACCCGGCCTGGGCCGCCATCGGCGCGCTGGCGGTCATGCAGGGCGGCCATCTGCACATCACCATGAGCCGCGCGTTGCAGCGCATGGCGGGCACCATCATCGGCGCCTTCATCGCCTGGGTGATCCTGTCGCAGCCGCTGCCGCCCTGGGGCCTGATCGCGATCGTCGCGGCCTTCCAGTTCATCACGGAAGCGGTGATCGGCTACAACTACGCCCTGGGGCAGATCACCGTCACGCCCATGGCCCTGATCATGACCTATCTCGCCGCTCCCGCCACGGCCGCCAACATGCCGGTGGAACGCGTGCTCGAAACCCTTCTGGGCGCGGGGCTGGGCATCGTCTTCGCGGTGATGTTCTCCACGGTGGACGACCGCGTGTACCTGGCCAGGCGTCGGGACAGCCGATGACCTTCCGGCCGCCCATCCTTCCGAAAAGCGCCGAGCCACCGCCGCAGCCTCCATTCAAAAAGGAGGCAAGACAACACTCGCCATAACCTCGGCCGCTCCTTTGTTTGGCATCCGTTGCCAACCGTCTTCCGATAACGTGGAAAAGGACAAAAGGGAGGGCCCGCCATGATGAAATTCATGATCCAGTTCAAATTCGGCCCGGACAATTACAAGGCTCTGGTTCAGCGGCCGGAGAATCGAACCGACATCGTTCGCCGGGGCGTGGAATCCTTCGGCGGGCGCCTGCATTCCCTGCATTTCGCCTACGGGAAGTACGACGGCGTCCTGATGGCGGAGTTTCCCGACAGCGAGAGCTGCACGGCCTTTCTGATGATGGTGGCCTCAAGGGGTGGCGTGACCGGCTTTGCGACCACCGTGCTGCTGGATCCGGAGGAGGTCCGGCGGTCCCTGCAACGGGCCGCCGAAACCTCTTCCGATTACCGTCCGGCCGCCACCACCGCGGCGGCGTGACCGTCAGGAGGCCGAACGCCGGTCCAGAGGCACGAAGGGCCGCCCCGGATTACCGGTGTACAGCTGCCGGGGCCGCCCGATCTTCTGCTGCGGGTCCTCGATCATCTCCTTCCACTGGGAGATCCAGCCGACGGTGCGGGCCATCGCGAACAGCACGGTGAACATGCTGGTCGGGAAGCCCATGGCCTTCAGGATGATGCCCGAATAGAAATCGACGTTCGGGTACAGCTTCTTCTCGACGAAATAGTCGTCCTCCAGCGCGATCCTCTCCAGCTCCATGGCGATGGCGAGGTGCGGCTCGTCCTTGATGCCCAGCACGTCCAGAACCTCGTAGCAGGTCTGGCGCATGATCTTGGCGCGCGGGTCGTAGTTCTTGTAGACGCGGTGGCCGAAGCCCATCAGGCGGAACGGGTCGTTCTTGTCCTTGGCGCGGCGGATGAACTCGGGGATGCGCTCCACCGAGCCGATCTGCTCCAGCATCAGCAGCACCGCCTCGTTGGCGCCGCCGTGCGCCGGCCCCCACAGCGCCGCGATGCCCGACGCGATGCAGGCGAATGGGTTGGCGTGCGACGAGCCGGCCAGCCGCACCGTCGAGGTGGAGGCGTTCTGCTCGTGGTCGGCGTGCAGGATGAAGATCTTGTCCATGGCGCGCGCCAGGACCGGGTTGACCTTGTACGGCTCGCACGGCGTGCCGAAGGTCATGTAGAGAAAGTTGTCGGCGTAGGGCAGATCGTTGCGCGGGTACATGAACGGCTCGCCCACCGCGTATTTGTAGGCCATGGCCGCCATGGTCGGCATCTTGGCGATCAGCCGGTGCGAGGCGATCATCCGCTGCTGCGGATCGAAGATGTCCGTGCTGTCGTGGTAGAAGGCCGACAGCGCGCCGGTCACGCCGCACATCACCGCCATCGGGTGCGCGTCGCGGCGGAAGCCGCTGTAGAACTTGGCCAGCTGCTCATGCACCATGGTGTGATAGGTGATGGTGCGCTCGAACTCCGCCTTCTGCTTGGGATCCGGCAGCTCGCAGTGCAGCAGCAGGTAGCAGACCTCCAGATAGTCGCAATGCTCGGCCAGGTCCTGGATGGCGTAGCCCCGGTGCAGCAGCACGCCCTGGTCGCCGTCGATGTAGGTGATGGCGGACTCGCAGCTGGCCGTGGAGGTGAAGCCGGCGTCGAAGGTGAAGTAGCCGGTTTCCGCGTACAGCTTGCGGATGTCGATGACGCGCGGCCCCGTCGTCCCTCCCAGCAGCGGAAGCTTGTAGGTCTTGCCCGTGGTGTCGTCGGTGACCGTGACGGTGCCCACCTGCTGGACGTCGCCGTGCCACGCCCTGCCCTTGCCGCTCTCCATCGCCTGTTCCTCCTTCCGATTGTTCGGTTTTCCTTTGCAACGTGACCTGTGCGCGACCGCCGGCTCGTCAATGGACCTGCCGCTTTCGCGCTAAAAGATTCCCGCCTCCAATCCGGCCGCCATCAGCGTGCCCAGCTCCTCGCACGGCCCCAGGAACTCCTCGCGGAACGGCCCCCGGCAGACCAGCGGTTCCTGCACCGCGCGCCAGCGCAGGCCGGTGGCGACGCCGGCCACCGCGCGGCAGGTCCCGGTGCCGTCGTGCCCGGCCCGGACGAACAGGGCGTAGGGCAGCCCCTGCGTGCGCTCCAGGCAGGGGTAGTAGCTGCGGTCGAAGAAGTCCTTCAGCGCCCCGCTCATGTATCCCAGGTTCTCCGGCGTCCCCAGGATCAGCGCCTGCGCCGCCAGCACGTCCTCCGGTCCGGCCTCCAGCGGCGCCCTCGCCACCACCTCCACGCCCGCGACCTCCGGCGAGCGGGCGCCCCGCAGCACGGCGTCGAGCAGCCGCCGCGTGTTCGGCGACGGGCAATGCGCGACGATCAGCAGACGCTTGGCGGCCATGGCGCCCCCAGTCCCTCGTCCATTCAGTCTAGCACCGCCCCGCGCCGTCCGCCGCTCCGACAAAGGTGCAGGTGCCCGGACCGAACCGGGAGTCGAAATCCGTGACATCGCTTCTTCGATATCGAATTTATCGTTGATCGATCACGTCGCATTATAGCACTATGAAGAAAAGATTATGCACGCAGCGATATGCAATTTCCATTGTCCTGATCGATAACTTTATGAGCAAGTAATAATAACCATCCTGGATTGCAGTCCTGATCCGCCCCCTCCGGCACGACAACGACACGAGCGCTCCGATCATGGCCACGACCACCCGCACTCCCGACCTGGAAGACGGCGATCTCGCCCTCGCCGATGCCCCCGCCGTCACGGACGTCGGCGCCAAGGACGCCGCCAAGGTCCCGGCACCGAAGACCCCGGCCGCCGCCAAGGCGGAAGGCAAGCAGACGGTGAAGAAGCTGAAGCTGGCGCTCCAGGGCGGCGGCGCGCACGGCGCCTTCACCTGGGGCGTGCTCGACCGCCTGCTGGAGGATGACCGGATCGAGGTGGAAGGGCTGATCGGCACCAGCGCCGGCGCCATGAACGCCACCGTCGCGGCGGCGGGCCTGATCGCCGGCGGCCGGCCGGAGGCACGGCGCCTGCTGCACGATTTCTGGAAGAAGGCGTCGGACGCCGGCAAGAACGGCCCGCTCCAGCCGACCCCGCTCGACCGTCTGGTCAGCCGCGGCAACATGGACTTCTCGCCGCTGTGGGCGTGGTACGACACCCTGTCGCGCGTGATGTCCCCGTACGAGCTGAACCCGTCCAACGTCAACCCGCTGCGCGACATCATCGCCGACGTGGTGGATTTCGAGGCGCTGCGCAAGGCGCAGGATCAGGTGAAGCTGTTCGTCTGCGCCACCAACGTGCTGAACGGCCGCCTGCGCGTCTTCGAGCACCACGAGATCACGCCGGACGCCGTGATGGCCTCGGCCTGCCTGCCCTTCCTGTTCCAGGCGGTGGAAATCGACGGCGAGTATTTCTGGGACGGCGGCTACATCGGCAACCCGCCGATCTTCCCGCTGATCTATTCCGGCGGCTGCAACGACATCCTGGTCGTGCAGATCAATCCGATCAACATCCCCGACGTGCCGCGCACGGCGCGCGCCATCCTCGACCGCATCAACACGCTGTCCTTCAACTCCAGCCTGATGCGCGAGATGCGGACGATCCAGTTCGTGACCGACCTTCTGGACAAGGGCGAGCTGGACCCGGAGAAGTTCTCGCGGATGAACATCCACACCATCGACGCCGAGCAGGAGCTGTCGCAGTTCAGCGTCTCGTCCAAGCTGAACCCGGACTGGGAGTTCCTGACCTTCCTGTTCCAGCTTGGCCGGCGCAAGGCGGCCCGCTTCCTGGAGCTGCATTTCGACAAGATCGGCGAACGTTCCTCGACCGAGATCCGCGAGAAGTTCTTCTGATGCCCCATAGGGACCGGACGCCGCCCCAACGGGCGGTGATCCACCTGGACCGGCTGCGCGACAACCTGACGGCGGCCCGGCGTCTTCTGGCGCCGGGGGTCCGCGTCTGGGGTGTGGTCAAGGCCGACGGCTACGGCCACGGCGCGGCAGCGGTCGCCCGGACGCTGGAGCGCGCCGGGGCGGACGGCCTCGTCGTCGCCGGCACCGGGGAAGGGATGGCCTTGCGGCGGGCCGGCATCCGTCTGCCCATCCTGGCGCTCGACCCGCCCATGGACGACGAGGCAACGGATCTGGTCCAGTCGGGCCTGACCGCAACCGTCACCTCGCTGGCCGAGGCGCTGCCGCTGTCCGCCGCCGCGCGCGCCCTCAACCGCCGGGTGCCCGTCCATGTGCGGATCGACACCGGGCTGGCCGGCCTCGGCGCGGCGCCGGACGACGCCGTGGAGTTGCTGACCCGGCTCCGTCTGCTCGACGGGCTGCGGGTGGAGGGGCTGTTCACCCATCTGGCCTCCCCCTATTCCGGATCGCCCGCCGACATCGCGGCCGAGCTTGCCCTGTTCGACCGCGTGGTGACGGAGGCGACGGCGCACGGCCTGCGCCCGCCGCTGGTCCACGCGCTCAGCAGCCCCGGCGTGATGCGGGCGCCGCAGGCCACCTACGACATGGTCCGGCTGGGCTCGCTGCTGTACGGCATCCACATGGTGGAGACCGGCCCCGATCCCTTCGTCCCGGTGATGGAGGTGACGGCGCGGGTGGTCCGCGTCATGGATCTGCCGCCCGGCGCCCGCCTCGGCTACCGGGCCGGCGCGGCGGCGACATCGCCCATGCGCGCGGCCCTGGTCGCCTTCGGCTTTTCCGACGGGGCCTTCCTGCACGCCTACCACGACGGCGTGATCCTGCTGCGGGGCCGCCGCGTCCCGCTGGTGGGCGATCCCTTCATGAGCGCCCTGCTCGCCGACGTCTCCACCCTGCCCGAGGTCGAGGCGGGCGACGAGGCGATCCTGATCGGCTGCCAGGGCGGCGACATCCTGACGGTGGAGGAGGTGGCGTCGGCCTGCGGCCTGCGGCCCTCGGCGATCCTGATGCTCGGCCCCCGCGTGGCGCGCGAGTACAGCGCCGTCCCGACCCCCGTCGCCGCTCCCCTCGCGATCCCCGCGGAGTGAGCCGGCGATGGTGAAAAAGGCGGCAGCCATGGGCCCCCACCCAACCCTCCCCCATGCTGCGCACGGGGGAGGGCTTTCGCACCAGCCGGCCCTCACCCGCCGCGCCCTCCTCACCGGCACCGCCGCGCTCGCCGCCACCCTCGCGACGACCGGCCCGCGCGCCTCTTTCGCCGCCATCCCCGCCCCGCGCCCCAACGGGGGCCGCAAATGGCGCATCGGCTATGCCGAGAGCATGCCGTTCGGCAACTACGTCGCCACGCTGCACGGCGTTGCCCTGGCGCTCGGCCGCATGGGCTGGCTGTCCGGCGTTGCCGGTGCCCCCTACTCCCCCAGCCAGTGGGACAGCGCCGGCCTCTGGCGCTGGCTGGCGGAGCGCGACCTCGGCCCGCACGTCGAATTCGTCGCCGACGCCTACTACCCGCGCCTCGACCGCAACGCGCCGGACGAGGCGTTGAACCGCCTCGCCACCGCCCGCGACATCGACCTGATGATCGTCATGGGCACCATCGCCGGCACCAAGCTCGCCACCGACACCCACGCCGTCCCGACGCTGGTCTTCTCCTCCACCAACCCCGTCGCGGCGAAGATCGTGGCGTCGGAAAGCGATCCGGGGCGCGAGCATGTCTGGGCGCATCTGGATCTGACGCGCTTCCACCGCCAGCTGCACATCTTCCACGACACCTTCCGCTTCCAGCGCCTCGGCGTCGCCTACGACGATTCCACGGTCGGCCGCGCCATCGCCTCGCTGTCCGACATCGAGGCGATGGCCGGGCGGCTGGGCTTCGCGCTGGTGCGCCGCCATGTCACCCCCCCGGCGGACGAGGCCGACTTCCCCCGCTACTACGCCGACCTGGGCCGCGCCTGGGCGGAGCTGTCGGGCGAGGTGGACGCCATGTACATCACCTACGGCCGGTGGGAGCTGGACCGCTTCCGCCCCCTCGTCCAGCCCTTCCTCGACCGCCGCATCCCGACCTTCTCCCAGCTCGGTCCCGAGGAGGTGGAGCGCGGCGCGCTGATGAGCGTCGCCCGCGCCGACTTCGCCGGCATCGGGCAGTTCGGCGCCGGCACCATCGCGCGCCTGTTCGGCGGCGAGCGCCTGCGCAGCCTGCCGCAGGTCTATTTCGACACGCCGACCATCGCCTGGAACATCGCGACGGCCGAGACCATCGGCCACCGCATCCCCTTCGACGCCCTGCTCGCCGCCGACACCGTCTTCGGGGGGACCTGAGCCATGCCGACCAGCAACCAGCCCACCGCTCAGACCACCGACCGGCGCGGCCTGTGGCCGGCCTTTCTGCTGTCGGTCGCGCTGGTCGTCCTGACACTGGGCTTCAGCGCGGGCATCAACATCGGCTCCTTCCGGCAGAGCTACGCCAACGCCCTGATGTCCAGCTTTTCGGTCGCCGGCGGCAAGGCGGCCCGCAGCGTCGAGCACGCGCTGGCCTACGGCAAGGTGCTGGAGGACTTCTACGGCATCGAGAAGATCCTGGCCCAGGTCCGCACCCACCTGCCGCAGGCGGATGGCGTCCAGCTCGCCCGCGCCGACGGCCGCATCCTCTATTCCGACCTCGAAACGCCCCAAGGCGACCCCGCCCGGACTCTTCCCGCCCAAGCTCTTCCCGAAGCCGAACGCCGCCGCGCCGCGGCGGAGCTGGCCAAGCGTCCCATCCACGTTTCCTACGACGTGGACAGCGGCAAGTACCGGCTGCACATGGCGATCCGCCAGCCCGGTTCCGGCACGCTGGCCGGTCACCTCGTCATCATCTCCGACAAGGCGGTGGTGGACGGTCAGGTCGCCCGCTTCCAGGAACGCATCGTCACCGCCCTCGCGGCGCTCGGCGGCGCGTCCGTCCTGCTCTTCGGCGGCTTCCTGCTGGCCGCCGGGCTGTGGGGGCGCGGTCCCGCCGCCACCGACAAGCGGCGCCGCCGGCTGACGCTGGGCGTGCTGGCGACGGCCCAGATCCTCGCAGGCGTGCTCAGCTACCAGCATTTCACCGCCGCCTACATCGAAACGGCGGAGGTCTCCACCAAGGTCGTCGGCGACATCGTGCACGGCGATTTCGAAACGGCGCTGAATCGCGGCGCGAGCTACCGGTCGCTGAGCGGGCTCGACGCCTATTTCGCCCAGATCGCCGCGACCGTGCCGCACATCCGCAGGCTGACGCTCGACACCACCGGCGCGCCGCCCCAGCCGCCGCAGAATCCGACCCTGGCCGAGGGGCGGGACTTCGACATCCGCCACCCGCTGCCCGCCGACGGGGCCGGCCGGGCGCCGGCCCTGACCATCACCATCGCCGGGGAGCACATCACCGCCCAACTGCGCGAGATCGTTCTGGACATGGCGACGATCCTGGTCACGTCGCTGATGTTCATGTTCGAATTCTACGCCTTCACCGCCACCTTCTCCGCCGGCCGGGCGACAGAGCCCGTCAGCGAAGGCTCCGCCGTGGCGGCGATGCGCTTCACCACCTTCCTGCTCTACCTCGGCGCCTTTCTGCCGGTGTCCTTCGTGCCGCTGGTCATGGGCACCTTCACCGACGGGCTGTTCGGCCTGACGCCGATGCAGGCCGCCGCCGCGCCCATTTCCATGGAGATGCTGTGCGGGGCCGCGATGCTGCTGGTCGCCGGGCGTCTGGTGCGCGCGGCCGGCTGGGTGCCGCTGGCGCTGGCCGGTTTCGGGCTGGCCGGGGCGGGCATGGCGCTGTCGGCTTGGGCCGGCGAGCCGCTGGCCTTCGTGCTGGCGCGCGGCCTCGTCGGCCTCGGCGTCATGGGCGCGCTCGCCGCGCTCTACGGCCTGATCGACCGGCTGCGCGATCCGGACAGCCGCACCGCCGCCTATCCCCAGATGTTCGCCGGCATGTACGCCGGGGTGAACTGCGGCGCCGTGGTCGGCGCGCTGCTGGCGGGCCGCATCGGCTACCCGCCGGTCTTCCTGATCGCGGGCGCCGTCCTGGCCGCCGGCATCGCCCAGGCGTGGCTGTTCGTGCCCGCCTCCGTGAAGACCCGCCCCGCCCCCATCCCCGTCCCCGCCCCGACGCCGGCCGCCGCCGGCGCCAAGCCCTCCGGCGTGTGGCGCCCGTCCGTGGTCGCCTTCCTGCTGCTGATCTCGATCCCGACCTCGGCGTGCAGCATGTTCCTGCCCTACTTCTTCCCGCTCTTCGCCTCGGGGCTGGGGGTGTCGCCGTCCACCATCGGGCGGGCCTTCCTGCTGAACGGCATGTGCATCGTCTTCCTCGGCCCGGTCCTGGCCCGGCTCGCCCGCGCCCATGTGGCGCCGTGGCTGGCGGTTCTGGGGTCGGGCCTGCTGATCGCCGGGGCGCTGATCCTGTTCGGCGTGCAGGCCAGCCTGCTGGTCGCCTTCCTCGCCGTGTTCCTGATCGGCGTCGGCGACAGCTTCGGCCTCGCCTCGCAGCAGCAGTACGCCGAAACCCTGGTCGGCGACGCGGCGGACAGCCGCGCGGCGGTGCGCGCCTGGCACCTGAACGCCCGCAAGGTCGGGCAGGTGGTCGGGCCGATGCTGTTCAGCGCCGCCGCCGCCGTCAGCGTCGCGGGCATCGGCCTGTTGGGGACCGGCCTGATCCTCAGCCTCGCCGCCTTCACGGCCATGGCCCTGTTCACGGTGCGCCGCCCGGCGCCGGCGGTGGCCTCATGATCGTCCGCAATCCCATCGTCGAGACCGTCGTCGGCGGCCGGCCCTGCCGCATCGGCACGCTCGGCCCCGCCGCGCGCCACGCCGTGCTGACCTTGCAGGAGGAGGGGCTCGGCGACCTGATGTTCCCGATCTCCCCGGCGGAGGTCGATCACATGCTGACCGACCAGGGCGGCCGCATCGTCGGCGCGGAGGTGCAGGGCCGCCTCGCCGCCTTCTTCGCGATCCTGCTTCCCGGCCGCTCCCCGGACAATCTCGGCCGCGACGTCGGCCTGCCGGACTCCGCGCTGGACCATGTGGCGCACTGGACCGCCGTCGTCGTGCGCCCGGACCTGCGCGGCCACGGCCTGCAACGGCGCCTGATGGCGGCGACGCTGGAGGCCGTGTTGCCGCCGCCGCGCGTGCGCCACTGGTTCGCCACCGCCCGCGTGGAGAACGCGGCGAGCGTGCGCAGCTTCCTGTCCGCCGGCCTCAGCATCGTCAAGGTCGGGCCGAAGTACGACGGCCACGACCGCTACCTGTTCCGCCAGGATTTTTCCGCCGACGCCGACGCCCACCACCGCGAGCACGCCTTCCCATGACCGGCACATCCGAGACCGGCCCACCTCCGAGACGCCGCAGCATGCGGATCCGCCTGCGGATGGGCATCGCGACGGCCTTCCTGCTGACCGTCGTGCCGTCCATCGCCGGCATGCTCGCCTACCTGCATGTGGAGAACTCCCGCTCCGCCATGGCGGTGGCGACCGACGCCATCGGGCGCACCTCGGCCTCGATCGTCGAGGATCTGCGCGGGATGCTCAGCCCCGTCGCCCGCGTGGCGGAGGCGACGGCCATGTTCGGCAAGGTGGACCGCAACGGCCTGCGCCGCATCGAATCCCTGCGCTACTTCAACGACGCTGTGGTGAACCTGCCGCAGCTGGAGGCGCTGTCCATCGGCTTCACCAGCGACGGCGCCTTCTTCCAGCTGACCCGCCTCGACGCCGGGGAGAGCCGCTACGGCCCGAAGGGGGAGATCGCCCCGCCGGAGACTCAACTCGGCCTGCGCATGCTCGACGCCAGTTCGGGCGAGATGGCCGACTCCTACCTGTACCTGCGCCGCTGGGGGCAGGTGGTGGCGGTGGACCGCGGGCCGGTCGCCTACGACCCGCGCACCCAGCCCTGGTTCCGCGCCGCGTGGCGCCAGCCGGGCGTGACGCTGTCCGACGCCTTCGTCTTCCCCGCCAGCGGGCGGCCGGGCCTGACCATGTCGCACCGGGTGGCGACCGACGACGGCGTGCCGATCGGCGTGGTCGGCGCCGACGTGTCGCTGGACGCGCTGGCCCGCCTGCTGGACGCCAAGCGCATCGGCCGCTCCGGCTCCATCTTCCTGGTGGACGAGGTCGGGCGCGTCATCTGCCACAACCGGCCCGAGCTGCTGGTCCACACCGGCCTGCGCGGGCCGGAACTGGCGCCCGCCGCCGAATTCCCCGATCCCGTCGTCGCCGCCGCCGTCGCCCGCTGGAAGCGCGAGGGGCAGGACCGCTTCGTCGCGGCGCTCGGCCCGCTCGGCAAGGAATACATCGTCGATTTCGCCCGCGTGCCCGACGACATCGGCAACGGCTGGACCGTCGTCACGGCGGTGGAGGTGGACGAGTTCATCGCCCCCATCACGCGGGCGACCACCAACATGGTGTTCGTCGGCATCGCAGTGATCGCCGCGCTGATCCTGGTGGTGCTGTGGCTGTCGCACCGGCTGACCCGCCCCTTGCAGGCCATCGTCGCGGAAACCGACCGCATCCGCCGGTTCGAGCTGGAGAGCCCCCTCGACATCCGCTCCCGCATCCTGGAGGTGGACGAGCTGGCCAAGGCGATGGACGCCATGAAGGGCGGCCTGTCCAGCTTCGGCGCCTATGTGCCGAAGGATCTCGTCCGCTCGATGATCCGCACCGGCACGGCCAGCCAGCTGGGCGGAGAGCGCCGGCCGCTGACCATCCTCTTCACCGACATCAAGGGCTTCACCGCGTCGAGCGAGGGCATGCCGCCGGAAGAGGTGATGCTGCGCCTGTCCGCCTATTTCCAGGAACTGACCGGCTGCATCCACGCCGAGGGCGGCACGGTGGACAAGTTCATCGGCGACGCCATCATGGCCTTCTGGAACGCCCCGCTGGCGGATGAGGACCACATCGGCCGCGCCTGCCTCGCCCTGCTCGCCTGCCGCGACGCCAACCGGCGGTTGAACGAGCGCCTCGCCCAGGCCGGTCAGGCGCCCATGCCGACGCGCTTCGGCCTGCACACGGGCGACGTGGTGGTCGGCAACGTCGGCTCCGCCGACCGTATGCAGTACACGGCGCTCGGCACCCATGTGAACCTCGCCTCGCGCGTGGAGGGGCTGAACAAGAACTACGGCACGCAGCTGCTGGTCACCGGCGCGGTGGAACAGGCGGTGCGCGACCGCTTCCTGTTCCGCCCGGTGGACCTCGCCGCCCCGTCCGGCCTGAGCAAGCCGATCCCGCTGTTCGAGCTGGTCGGCACGCGCGGCAAAGACGGCCTTGAGGGCGGCGTTGAGGGCGGCGGTCCCTTCGCCCCCCCGCCCGAACTCGTCGATGAGTGCCGACGCTGGCAGGACGCCTACTACCTCTACCGCGCCCGCCGCTGGGACGAGGCGCTGGCCGCCTTCCGCGTGCTGACCCGGACCATGGCGAACGACACACTGGCCGAACTCTACATCGACCGCTGCCTGCGTCTTCTGGCCGATCCGCCCGGCCCGGAATGGGACGGCGTCGAACGCTACACCAAGAAATGAGCCGCCTTATGACACCGCAGCGCTCCCCCTTCCTGCTGGCCGCCGGTCTTCTCCTGTCGCTCGTCGTCACCATGGCGAACGCGGCCTTCGCGGCGGATCCGGTGGTCATCAAGCTGGCCCAGCCGAACCGCAACGATGCCTTCGACAACCCGGCGGCGGCCATGGCGGTGGTGTTCAAGAGCCTTGTGGAGGCCGCGACCAACCGCGCCGTGCGCGTGGACATCTTCCCCGAAGGCCAGCTCGGCCGGGACGCCGACGTGGTGGGGCTGGTCCGCAAGGGGACGATCCAGACGGCCATCTCCTCGGTCAGCGGCGTGGCGCCCTCCTACCCGCTGATCGGCGTGCTCGACCTGCCCTTCGCCTTCCGCTCCATCAGCGAGGCCTACGCGGTCTTCGACGGCCCCTTCGGGCAGCAGCTCGCCGGCGACATCCGGAGCAAGACGGGGCTGGCGGTGCTGGGCTTCGGCGATCCGGGCGGCTTCTTCGCCATCACCAACTCGAAGCGGCCGATCCGCACGCCCGAGGACGTCAAGGGCCTGCGCCTGCGCACCATGGACCTGGAGACGCACAAGGCGGTGGTCTCCAGCCTGGGCGGCGACCCGGTCTCCATCGTCTGGTCGGAGACCTACACCGGCCTCGCCACCGGGGCGGCGGACGGGCAGATGAACCCGATCCCGATCATCCGCTTCGCCAAGTTCGACGAGGTGCAGCGCTACCTGACGCTGACCAACCACCTCTTCGCGCCCTTCGTCTGGGTGATGGACGGCAAGTTTCTGGACGGCCTGTCGCCGGCCAACCGCGCGGCGGTGCAGAACGCCGCCCGCGCCGCCGTGGTCGCCAGCCGGGGCCTCAGCCGCGTGATCGAGGCGTCCGACCGCGGCCTGCCGCCGCTGGCGCACCGCATGGAGGTCTATGTGCCGACCGCCAAGGAGCTGGAAGCCTTCCGCCAGGCCTCCCAGCCGGTCGTGCGGCGGCACATCGAGCACAAGTTCGGCCCCGAGGGCATGGAGATGCTGGCGCGCTTCGAACGCGCCATCGCCGAGGTCCAGTAAACCAACCCCGCAACGGTCAAGAAAGCAGCAAAGGAAGCGACAGCCATGGTGGCGGACGTTCAAGAGGTCACAGGGACCAGCGGCCGGAAAGCCGGCGGACACAGGCTGCCGGGGGCGTTGCTGATTCTCGCCGGCCTGCTGCTGTGCGCGGTCGGTTTCGGCATCCACACGCAGTTCCGCCAAGCGGAAAGCCAGGCGGAGGCCGTCGCCCAGGAAAAGGCGCGCGACCTGACCCGTCAGGCGGCGGCCCAGATCGACGCCCGCCTGCGCAAGCTGGAGGGTGTCGTTGCCGGCTTCGCCGATGAGATGTCGCGCACCCGCCTCGACCGCGACGCCATCCTCGCGCGCATCGCCGATGAGACGGCCCGCAACCCGGACCTGTTCGGCTTCGGCATCGCCTTCCGCCCCAACGCCTTCGACCCCGCGCAGCGGCTTCTGGCGCCCTTCAGCGTGCGCGGGGCGGACGGCCGGCACACGCTGGTGGACATCGGCGCCCAGTACGACTACACGGCCCCGTCGGTCGGCTGGTACAACGGGCCGATGTCCAAGGGCCGCCAGTGGATCGAGCCCTATTTCGGCTCCGCCAGCAAGACTCTGGTCGCCACCCACGCCATGCCCTTCCGCCTGCCCGGCTCCACCTCGGCCGAGCCGGACGGCATCGTCTTCGCCAACTTCAGCCTGGACGACATCAAGAACTTCGTCCGCTCGCTGAACCTGGGCAACGCCGGCTACGGCTACATCCTGTCGCGCCAGGGCACCTACCTGTCCTTCCCCATCCCCGACTTCGTGACGCAGCAGCGCACCGTCCGCGCCGTCGCCGAGGAACGCGGCGACAACACCCTGCGTCAGGCCGCCGACGCGGTCGAGGCATCGCGGCCGGCCATCCTCGACGCGACCAACCTGTCCACCGGGCAGGCATCCTGGTTCCTGTTCGAACCCATCGCCGCCACCGGCTGGAGCATGGGCGCCACCGTCATCAAGGACGAACTGCGCAGCGATCTGCGCGAAGCGCGCCGCGCCCACCTGACGGCGGCGGCCTGCATCCTGTCCGGTCTGATCGTTCTGGGCGTTGGGCTCGCCCTCTTCCGCCGCCTGCACTTCCGCGGCTGGGTGTCGACGGCCGGCGTGGCGACCGTGCTGCTGCTCGGCGGCGTGGTGCTGACCCTGCGGCTCGCCACGGTCCTCCCCGACGGGGCCAGGGACACCGGCACCATCTTCAACGACCCGGCGGCGCTGGCCCGCTACACCGCCCTTCTGGACGCCGACGCGACCCGCCGCGAGGTCAAGCCGCCCGCCGTCGTGCCGACCGGCGTCTACATCGAGACGCTGCGCTTCACCTCCGGTTCCGAAGTGTCGGTCACCGGCACCATCTGGCAGAAGCGCCCGGCCGGCCTGTCGGGGCGCAACGACGCCGACATCGTGTTCGCCGACGCGGTGTCCAGCCGCGTGGCCGAGGCGTCCCGCCGCAAGACCGCCGATGGTGGCGAGGTCATCACCTGGCAGTTCGACGCCGTGCTGCGCCAGCGGCTGGAGTTGCAGAAATTCCCGTGGGACCGCGCCGACGTGGCCGTCCGCCTGCGCCCGCGCGGCCTCGGCTCCGAGGTCGTCTTCGTCCCCGACCTCGACTCCTACCGGGTGGTCGCGCCGACCGCCAAGGCGGCGGTCAACCAGAACCTGATCCTGCCGGGCTGGACGGTGGAGCGCAGCCTGTTCCGCATCCAGGAACAGCCGTCCCTGACCTCCTTCGGCGCCGGCACGTCGCTGTTCGACCGGGGGGCCGCGCAGATGGTGCTGGAGGTCGGCATGCGCCGCGACCCCACCGACCCGGCCCTGTCCGGCCTCGTCCCCATCGTCTTCCTGCTGGCCGCCGTCTTCGCCATCACGGTGATGAGCAGCCACGACAAGGACCGCAACGACGCCTTCGGCCAGAAGCCCTTCGCGGTGGTCCTGTCCTCCTCGTCGCTCTGCTTCATCACCACGGCCGGCCAGACCGTGCTGCGGTCGAAGGTGGCGACGGACGGGCTGGTCTATCTCGAATATTTCTACATGGCGCTGTACGTCATCATCGTCGCCAACGCGGTCAACGTGATCCTGCTGGCGCGCGGTCGCGGCGGCCCGCTGGTGACCTACGGCGACAACGTGATCGTCCGCCTCGGCTACTGGCCCTGCGTCATGGCGATCTTCTTCGCCTTCACGCTCTGGCGCTTCTTCTGAGAATCCTTCTTTTTAAGGCGCAACGGCCTCTCCAAATCGCTCCCACCCCGGTCCTTATCGCACGGAACCGGGGTGGGAACGCGATGTTGGGACGGGTGCCGCCACGGGTGACGCCGAACCGGGCGGCCTCAAGCTTCCAACAGGGGAGGAATCCCATGGCAGACTTTGAAGACCGGCGGGACGACCGCTGGCGCCCCCGACAGCGCCAGCGGCAACCCGGCTACGGCTACGAAGGCTATGGGCGCGAGGGCTACGACTATGGCCGCGAATACTGGCGCCAGCCCGAGGACATGCGCGGTTCCGCCCAGGACTTCGGTCGCTTCAGCATGGGCCATGAAGGCAGGAGCGAACCACCCCCACGCGGCGACATGGGCTCTGGAACGGGCTCTGGAACGGGAAGGGGCGGCCGGCATCGCGGGCGCGGCCCGCGCGGCTACACCCGTTCCGACGACCGCATCCACGAGGACGTCAACGACCTCCTGACCGAGGATCCCTACATCGACGCGTCGGACATCGAGGTCACCGTGATCAATTGCGAGGTCACGCTGTCCGGCACGGTCGATCACCGCATGGCCCGGCGCCGCGCCGAGGATCTCGTGGACGGCATCCCCGGCGTGACCCACGTCCAGAACAATCTGCGCGTCGCCCGGCCGGCCGGCGGGGTCGGCGGCGGCGCCACCTCGGCCGCCACCTCGGCCGGGGCCTCCGCCATGGCCGGCCTCGGCGGCTCGACCGGCCGCAACACGGACACCGGCGCTTCAGCGGCCAGCGACGCTCCGCAGACCGGCGGCACCATCACGCGCCGTTGATTTCCGGTGGCGGCCGCCGCCCTTGTCAGCAGGGCCTTGCCAGCGGGGGAAACCGCCGCCACCATCCCACCATGGACACGACGCGCAGCGGCCAGCTGGACTCGCATCTGACCGCCGATCCGGCGGACCGGCTCCGCCTCGCCTCTCAGATCGAGACGTTCGCCGCCCGGCACGCTCTGCCCGACACCCTCGTCGCCGCCCTGTCCCTGTGCCTTGACGAGCTGATCGCCAACGCCGTCGCCCACGGCGGCGCCCGGAGCATCCACGTCTCCGCCACGCGGGACGGCCATGGCCTGCACGCCCGCATCGACGACGACGGCCTCGCCTTCGATCCCTTCGCCGACGCCCCGCCCCCACCCCCGCGCATGCCCCTGGACGACCGCCCGCCGGGCGGCCTCGGCGTCCTTCTCGTCCGCCGATCGGTCGCCGAAGCCCGTTACCAGCGCGAGAACGGCCGCAACATCATCGTCCTGCGCTGGGCTCGGGTTGGCGCGTGAGGACCCCGTCAGCCGCGACCGTGCCGGACGCGAGTGTCAGCCGCGCCCCGGCTCCAGCTTCGTCAGGGCGCGGGCCAGTTCGGAGGCGTTGCGCGCGCCCATCTTCTCCAGGACGCGGGAGCGATGGGTCTCCACCGTGCGGATCCCGATGTCCAATTGGCGGGCGATGGTCTTGTTGGGAAGTCCCTGGGCGACCAGCTCCATCACCTCGCTCTCGCGCGGGGTGAGCAGGGTCATCCGGTGGCGGATTTCCGCCGCCTCGACGCCGGCCTGCCGCTCGTTCCGGTTGCGTTCGCAGGCCTCATGCACCCGCTCGATCAGCAGATCCTCGTCGAACGGCTTTTGCAGGAAGTCCACGGCGCCGGCCCGGAAGGCGCGGACGGCGGCGGGAACGTCGCCATGCCCGGTGATGACGATCACCGGCAGGGTCAGGCCGCGCCGGATCATCTCCTGCTGCAACGTCAGCCCGTCCATGCCGGGCATGCGGATGTCGATCACCGCGCAGCCCGGCTGGTCGGGATCGGCGGCGGCCAGGAACGCGGCGGCCGAGGCGCAGGGACGGACGGTCAGTCCGGCCAGCTCCAGGTGCAGCGTCAGCGCGTCGCGGACGGCCTCATCGTCGTCGACGATGAAGATGACGGGAACGTCAGGCGTCATCGGAATCGGCCTCGGCTCCGTGGATGGGAATGGTGAAGCGGAACACCGTCTCGCCGTGGGGAAGGCGCTCGCTGGTCAGGGTGCCGCCGTGCCCCTCGACGATGCTGCGGGCGATGGACAGGCCCAGCCCCATGCCCGTGGCCTTGGTGGTGACGAAGGGCGCGAACAGGTTGCGCTCGACGACGCCCGACAGCCCCGGCCCGCTGTCGCGCACCCCGACCGCGACGAAGCCCGCCTCGGCCGCCGGCTGGGCGAAGACGACGATGCGGCGACGGCGCGGGTCGGTCGCGTCCACCGCCTCGGCGGCGTTGCGCACGAGGTTGAGGATCACCTGCTGCAACTGCACCGCGTCGCCGCTGACGGCGGGCAGGCCGGGCGCCACCTCGGACTGGATGGACACCGAATGCTGCCCGGCGAGGGGGGCGGCCAGCGCCAGACAGTCGGCGATCAGCCCGCCGACCGACAGCGGCGCGCGGTCGCTGCGCCCCTTGCGCATGAAGTCGCGCAGGCTGCGGATCACCCGGTCGGCCCGTTCCGTCTGGGCCACGGTCTTGTCGAGGATCTCGCTCAGCCGGGGCGAGGCGTCTTCCATCTTCGCGATCTTGCGGGCGGCGCGGGCGTAGCTCATGGCGGCGGCCAGCGGCTGGTTCAGCTCGTGCGCCAGGGCCGCCGCCATCTCGCCGGCCTCGGTCAGGCGCGACGCGCGGGCGAGGTCCGCCTGGCGCTCGCGGATCGCCGCCTCGACCCGGCGGCGCTCGCTGACCACGGCGCCCAGCAGCAGCGCGGTGACCGCCAAGGTCAGCATGAGAAGCTGGAAATGGGTGGTCCTGGCCGTCTCCACCCCGGTCACCTGGATGGCGACGATCAGCCCGGCCTGGGTCGCGGCCGAGGCCAGCGCCGCCCCCGCCAGCCCATACCGCATGGCCACCGCCACCGCCGGCAGGAACAGCAGGTAGAAATGCTCGTACTGGGCGGAGGCGAGCGGCCCGAAATCCAGCCACAGCGTGAGGGCGATGAGCAGGCCGTACCCCGCCAACTCGGCCACCCCCTTCCACGAAGCATGCGGCAGCGTGCCGCGCAGGGCGACCAGCACGACGGGCGTCAGCACCGTGATCCCGATGACCTCCCCGACCCAGTAGCGCAGCAAGGCCGTGCCGAAATCCGACCAGGGAAACAGGCCGATCAGCGTGTAGAGGGCGATGTAGCCCGTCCCCACCACCAGCGGCGTCATCGCCGCGCCGACCAGCAGCAGCACGATGTCGCGCAGCCGGGACAGGCGGTGATCGAGGCCGAGCCGCCGGCACAGCACCCAGGCCGCCCCGCCGTAGCCGGCCGCGAGAAGGCCGTTCGCCACCACCGTCATCCACAGCGGCACGGGCAGGTCGCGCACCAGCAGGTCGGCCGCCATCAACCCCAGCCAGGCCAGCGGCACGCCGCGCAGGCCGACGACGATCAGCATCCCCATCATCAGCCCGGCGGGCGGATTCCACGGGGTGATGTTGAGCGGCGCGACCTCGTGGATGAAGCTGACCCAGTCCAGAGCCAGGTGAGCGGCCAGATAGGCCGGCACCAGGACCCGGAGGTTGTGGAAATCCTTCGGCATGTCCTCCCGTCCGAACGATGGCGTGGGCCGTCCGGCGGCGGGACGGCGGGGATGATGGTAGCGCGCGCAGCCGCCGTCCGCAGCCGCCCGGAACGCCGGTTCGTAAGGATACGGACGGCGGGGCGCGTTGTCGTCCGTATTACCCGGCATAGACAGAGCTGGCGGCCTCTTCCGATCATACCCCGGAGATGGACGCGCGAATCCGGCACGCCCGACCGGGGCGGGGAGTACAGCCTTGACGAGCCCTCGACGAATCCTGCTGGCCACCGACCTCGAACCGAAATCGGATCGGGCGATGGAGCGCGCGGTGCAGCTCGCCCGCCAGTTCGGGGCCGAGTTGACCGCCCTGCACGTCGTCCATGACGGCGAGGGGCCGTACGCCCATCTGCCGCTCCATCACATCGAAGCGGAACTGCTGCGCCACCTGCACGCGATTCCCGCCGCCGCCGGCGTTGCGATGCGTGCGGTCGCCGTGCAGGGCGGCGCGGTGGGGCCGCAAATCGCCGGCTATGCCGGGTTGTGGCGGCCCGATCTGGTCGTCGCGGGCGTCCACGCGCGGGACAGCCTGGCCGACCTGTTCCTGCCGCCGACCATCGAGCGGATCGCCATCGCCGACGAGACGCCCGTGCTGATCGTGCGCGACAAGCCGCACGGTCCCTACGCCCGCGCCCTGGTTCCGGTCGATTTTTCCGAACGCTCGCGCGGTTCCGTGGAGGTCGCGCGCCGGCTGCTGAACGACGGCAGCCTCCATCTGCTGCATGTGGCGGACCTCCCGCTCGCCCCCGGTTCCCCGGCGGGGCCACTCTCGGCCGGGGATCCCATTCATGGGTTCGCCGACGAGTTCGCCGCCGAGTTCGGCGAGATGCTGAAGGGCATGGCTCCCGGCGGCCCCGCCATCACCCGCGAGGTGCGGATCGGCCACCCCGTTCCGGAGATCGTCCGGACGGCACGGCACGGTCGCTACGATCTGGTGGTGATGGGATCGGCGCGGCGCGACGGCCTGATGCGCGCTCTCCTGGGCAGCGTCACCCAGGACGTGCTGGCCGACCTGCCCTGCGACGCCCTGATTGCCGGCGATCCGGCCGAGGCCCGCCGGCGTTGAGTGGCGGGACCGTACCCCACCCCCCTGGGCGGCCTGAACGCGCCATGGCCGGGAATGGTCCGCCGAACCGGCTCTTGCGGAACCATGTCCACGATCCACACGTAGATCTGGCGGTCCTCGGCATGCGCGGGCGCAACGCCGTTCTTGAACCGGTTGCCGACGGGGGCCCGCCAGGGCGATCATGGATGATGCGCCGTGCCATGTCCTGGCCGTGTCCTGGCCGTCCAGGAACCGCCAGGAACCGCCGGATGCCGATGCAAGAGCCAGAACGCCGAGCCGCCCGGTGCACACCGCAGACAGCCCACCGCGATGGAGATGGGGATGAGCATCCCTGAGCTTTTCACGACGGCGAACGTCATCCTCGACGCCGAACCGGGCAACAAGGCCGCCCTGCTCGACCTTCTGGCGGAGGAGGCCGGACAGCGGCTGGGACTTCCCAAGCAGGAGATCATCGGCGCGCTTCAGGCGCGCGAGAAGATCGGCTCCACCGCGCTTGGCCGGGGCGTCGCGCTGCCGCACGCGGAACTCCGCGACGCCCAGGAACCGGTCGTGCTGTTCGCGCGGCTCCGCCGGGGCGTCAACTACGACGCCCGCGACGAGGAGCCGGTCGATCTCGTCTTCCTGGTGCTGTGGCCCTCGGCGGCCCGCAAGGGCCTGCTGCCCGTCATGTCGGAAATCTGCCGCGGGCTGCGCGAGCCGCAGGCGCTGCGCCGGCTGCGCGCCGCCGAGACGCCCGAGGAGGTGGTCCGGCTGGTGCTTCAGGCGATTCCTCCCGAAGCGGACCGGGACGGCGAACCGGGCGGAGAATGACCGGCGCGCCGCCGGGAAACAGATCGGCCGAAAACATATTTAATTTGTAGAAGCACATGCCCGACGCCCTGTTGCTCCTGACCCTCGTCGGTCTTCCCTTCCTCGGTGCGATCGCGGCCGGGCTTCTGCCGACGCACGCGCGCAACGCGGCGGCGTGGCTGGCCGGGGCGATCGCCCTCGTCGGGCTCGCCCTGCTGTTCGCCGCCTACCCGACGGTGGCGGCGGGCGGCATGCTCCGCCACGAGATCGCCTGGATGCCGTCCCTCGGGCTCAACGTCGTCCTGAGGCTGGACGGCTTCGCCTGGCTGTTCGCCGGGCTGGTGTCCGGCGTCGGCGCGCTGGTGATCCTCTACGCCCGCTATTACATGTCGGCGGACGATCCGGTGCCGCGCTTCTTCGCCTTCCTGCTCGCCTTCATGGGATCCATGACGGGGGTGGTCATCTCCGGCAACCTGATCCAGCTCGCCTTCTTCTGGGAACTGACCAGCCTCTTCTCCTTCCTGCTGATCGGCTACTGGCATCATCTGGCGGCCGCGCGCGACGGCGCGCGCATGGCCCTGACCATCACCGCCACCGGCGGGCTGTGCCTGTTCGCGGGCGTGCTGGTGCTCGGCCACATCGTCGGCAGCTACGACCTCGACGCCGTGCTGGCCGCCGGCAACCTGATCCGCACCCACCCGCTCTACCTGCCGGCGCTGGTCCTCATCCTGCTGGGCGCCCTGACCAAGAGCGCGCAGTTCCCCTTCCACTTCTGGCTGCCGCACGCCATGGCGGCGCCCACGCCGGTGTCCGCCTACCTGCATTCGGCGACGCTGGTGAAGGCGGGGGTTTTCCTGATGGCGCGTCTCTGGCCGGTGCTGGCGGGGACCGACGCCTGGTTCTGGATCGTCGGCTCGGCCGGCCTCACCACGCTGCTGATCGGCGCCTACATCGCGATCTTCCAGAACGACCTGAAGGGCCTGCTGGCCTATTCGACCATCAGCCATCTCGGGCTGACCACGCTTCTGCTCGGCCTGAACAGCTCGCTCGCCATGGTCGCGGCGATCTTCCACATCATCAACCACGCAACGTTCAAGGCGTCGCTGTTCATGGCCGTGGGCATCATCGACCACGAGACCGGCACGCGCGACATCCGCCGCCTGTCCGGCCTGAACCGCTTCATGCCCTTCACCGCGCGGCTGGCCATGGTGGCGGCGGCGGCCATGGCCGGGGTGCCGCTGCTCAACGGCTTCCTGTCCAAGGAGATGTTCTTCGCCGAGGCGCTGTCCGCCGCCGGGCCGCTGCCGCTGCTTCTCGACATCCTTCCGGCCGCGGCCACGGTGGCGAGCGCCTTCAGCGTGGCCTATTCGCTGCGCTTCATCCACGGCACCTTCTTCGGCCCCGACCCGGTGGATCTGCCGTTCACGCCGCACGAGCCGCCGACCTGGATGCGGTTCCCGGTGGAGATCCTGGTGCTGACCTGCATCATCGTCGGCCTTCTCCCGGCGGCCACCGTGGGGCCGTACCTGGCCATGGCGGCGCACGCGGTGCTGGGCGCGGCGACGCCGGACTACAGCCTCGCGGTCTGGCACGGCTTCAACCGTCCCCTGCTGATGAGCGTGATCGCCCTGATCGCCGGCGTCTCGCTCTATTTCCTGCTCCAGCGGTACCTCAAGAAGGGCATCGAGGGCGCGCCGCTGATCGGCGGGCTGCAAGGCCAGCGCATGTTCGAACGGAGCATGGTCTTCCTGTCCTGGCGCTTGGCGCGGACCCTTGAGGGCCTGTTCGGCACCCGGCGCCTGCAACCCCAGCTGCGGCTGGTGGTCAGCGTGGCGGTTGTCGCGGCGGGCTGGACCGTCTATCAGCGCGGGCTCGGCCCCGGCAACCTCGCCCCGTCCGGCATCGACCCGGTCCTGGCGCTGCTCTGGGCGATCGGCGCGGCCTGCGCGCTCGGCGCCGCGACGCAGGCCAAGTATCACCGGCTGGTCGCGCTGATCCTGCTCGGCGGCACCGGGCTGGTCACCTGCCTGACCTTCGTCTGGTTCTCGGCCCCCGACCTCGCCTTGACGCAGCTGCTGGTCGAGGTCGTCACCACCATCCTGCTCCTGCTCGGTCTGCGCTGGCTGCCCAAGCGCCTGGACGTGCCCGGCGCCCGCCCGCCGGAGGTGATCACCGCGACGCGCCGCCTGCGCGATCTGGGCATCGCGATCTCCGCCGGCGTCGGCATGGCCGCGCTGGCCTTCGGCGTGATGACCCGCTTCCCACCCGAGATCCTGGCCGAGCATTTCCTGGAGCGCGCCTACACGGAGGGCGGCGGCACCAACGTCGTCAACGTCATCCTGGTGGATTTCCGCGGTTTCGACACGCTGGGCGAGATCACCGTCCTGGGCGCGGTGGCGCTGACCGCCTACGCGCTGCTGCGGCGCTTCCGCCCGGCGCCCGACAGCGTGGACGTCCCGGAGCAGCAGCGCGACCAGAGCGCCTACGACATCTCGCGGCCGGGCCGGCGGGAGGGCGACACCGTTGCCGACTGGCTGCTGATCCCGTCCGTGATCGCGCGGCTGCTGTTCCCGGTGATCGGTCTGGTCGCGGTGTATCTTCTGCTGCGCGGCCACGATCTGCCCGGCGGCGGGTTCGCGGCGGGCCTGACCGCGTCGATCGCCATGATCCTGCAATACATGCTCGGCGGCACCCAGTGGGTGGAAGCCCGCCTGCGCGTGCTGCCGCTGCGCTGGATGGGCCTCGGCCTTCTGCTGGCCACGGGCACCGGTCTGGCCGCCTGGGCGTTCGGCTACCCCTTCCTGACGAGCTACTTCGCCTACGTGGATCTGCCGCTGATCGGGTCCGTTCCGATGGCCAGCGCCCTGGCCTTCGACATCGGCGTCTTCGCGCTGGTCGTCGGCGCCACGATGCTGACGCTGATCGCGCTCGCCCGCCAGTCCGTGCGCGGTCACCGCGCCGCCGCGCCGCGTCCGCCGGAAGAGCCGCCGGCCCCCAGCGCGGCGCCGGCCGCGACAGCGATGGGAGACGATTGATGGAACTCATCCTCGCCCTTGGGATCGGCGTGCTGACGGGGTCGGGCGTGTGGCTGCTGCTGCGGCCACGGACCTTCCAGGTGATCGTCGGCCTCTCGCTGCTCTCCTACGCCGTCAACCTGTTCATCTTTTCAACCGGCGGCCTCCGTACGGGTGCCGTGCCCGTGCTGGAACGCGGAGCGGTGGGCCACCTCGCCACCCACGCCGATCCGGTGCCCCAGGCGCTGGTCCTCACCGCCATCGTCATCAGCTTTGCCACCACGGCCCTGTTCCTCGTCGTTCTGCTCGCCGCGCGCGGCCTGACGGGGACGGATCACGTCGATGGCCGGGAGAAGGACCGATGAGCGTCTGGACAGACCATCTGATGATCGCGCCGATCATCGTCCCCCTTCTGGCCGGGGCGGTGATGATGCTGATCGACGAGCGGCGGCGCACGCTCAAGGCCGCCCTCGGCGTCGCGTCGGCTCTGGTGCTGCTCATCCTCGCGGTCGCGCTGCTGCGGATGGCCGACGGCATGCCCGTGGACGGCGGCGCGGTCACCGTGCGCGTGTACCGGCTGGGCGACTGGCCGTCGCTGTTCGGCATCGTGCTGGTGCTGGACCGGCTGGCCGCGCTCATGCTGCTGCTGACCGCCATCCTCGGCATTGCCGCGCTGGTGTTCTCGCTGGCGCGCTGGCAGAACGCCGGGGCGCATTTCCATTCGCTGTTCCAATTCCAGCTGATGGGCCTCAACGGCGCCTTTCTGACCGGCGATCTCTTCAACCTGTTCGTGTTCTTCGAGATCATGCTGGCCGCTTCCTACGGCCTGGCCCTGCACGGCTCCGGCATCGCCCGCGTCCGGGCGGGGCTGCATTACCTCGTCATCAACCTCGCGGCCTCCCTGCTCTTCCTGATCGGGGTGAGCATGATCTACGGCGTCGCGGGCACGCTCAACATGGCCGAACTCGCCAACCGGATCGCGGCCATCGCCAGCGAGGACCGGCCGTTGCTGGAGGCGGGCGCGGCGATCCTGGGCATCGCCTTCCTGATCAAGGCGGGGATGTGGCCGCTCGGCTTCTGGCTGCCGAACACCTACTCCACCGTCAGCGCCCCGTCGGCGGCGATCATCTCGATCCTCAGCAAGGTCGGCATCTACGCGGTGCTGCGGCTGTGGCTGTTGATGTTCGGCGAGAGCGGAGGGGCGTCGGCCGGCTTCGGCAGCGTCTGGCTGCTGACCGGCGGCCTCCTGACCATCGCCTTCGGTTCCGTGGCGGTGCTGGCGACGCAGAGCATGGCGCGGCTGGCCGGCGCGAGCGTGCTGGTCTCCTCCGGCACGCTGCTGGCGGCGATCGGAGCGGGGCAGATCGCGGTGATCGGGGGCGCGCTGTTCTATCTGACCAGTTCCGTCCTGGCGATCGCCGGCTTCTTCCTGCTGATCGAGATGGTGGAACGCGGCCGGGAGGTCGGTGCCGACGTGCTGGCCGTGACGCGCGAGGCGTTCGGCGAGGACGAGGAAATGGACGAGGACGACGAGGTCGGCGTCCCCATCCCGGCGACCATGGCGGTCCTCGGGGCAAGCTTCATCGCCTGCGCCCTTCTCCTTGCGGGGCTGCCGCCGCTGTCCGGCTTCCTCGCCAAGTTCGCCCTGCTGGGTCCCCTTCTGCCTCTCGACGGCGGCGCGGTGTCCACGACGGCCTGGGCGCTGCTGGCCGCCCTGATCCTGTCCGGGCTGGCGACCGTCATCGCCATGACCCGCACCGGCATCGACGTCTTCTGGGCGTCGCCGGTGGGCACCGTCCCGCGCGTGCGCGTCATCGAACTCGCACCGGTCATAATGCTGTTGACGCTGTGCGTGGCGCTCACCGTCCAGGCCGGCCCGGTGATGCGTTACATGGAGGCCACGGCCCGGTCGATGCAGGCGCCGCACGGCTATATCGCCGGCGTGTCGCCCACGCCCTGGCCGTCGGCGTCGGAGGAGGGAAGCGACCGATGACGCGCTGGTTGCCGTTTCCGCTGCTGACCGCGACTCTGCTGGCCGTGTGGCTGATCCTGAACGAGAGCGTCGCTCCGGGTTCGATCATCCTGGGCAGCGTGCTGTCGGTCGGCGCCGTCCGGGTGCTGTTGGCGCTCGATCCGCCGGCGGGCCGCTTCCGGCGGCCGTTGGTGGCGCTGAAGCTCGTGCTGGTGGTCCTGGGCGACATCGTCCGTTCCAACAACGCGGTGGCCCGGATCATCCTGAATCAGGGGGCCAAGAACCGGACATCGGGTTTCGTGCGCATCCCGCTCGACATTCGCGCGCCCTATGGCCTGGCGGCGCTGTCCTGCATCATCACGGCCACGCCCGGCACGATCTGGGTGGAGTATGATTCCGCCCGGAACACCGTGCTTCTCCACATCCTCGATCTGGTGGACGAGGAGACGTGGATTCACACCATCAAGGAACGTTACGAGACGCGCCTGATCGAGGTGTTCGAATGATTACGGAACTGCTGGTCTGGTCCATCTTCCTGGCGCAGATCCTCCTCGTGCTCGCCATGGGCTGCGCGGTGATCCGCATCCTGCGGGGGCCGCGGGCGCAGGATCGGGTGCTCGGGCTCGACACCCTGTACGTCAACGCCACGATGCTGCTGCTGGTCTTCGGCATCCGCACCGCGAGCACGCTGTATTTCGAGGCGGCCCTGATCATCGCGCTGCTCGGCTTCGTCTCGACGGCGGCGATCGCCAAGTTCCTCATGCGCGGAGAGGTGATCGAATGACCCACATGGCCGACCTCCCGGCGTGGGCGGCGCTGCTGACCGCCCTGCTCTTGCTGCTCGGCGCTGCTCTGGCGTTGATCGGTTCGTTCGGGCTGCTGCGGTTCGGCAGCTTCTACGAACGGATCCACGCCCCGACGCTGGGGTCCACGCTGGGCATCGGCTTCGTGCTGATCGCGTCCATGCTCTTCTTCACCGTGCTGCAATCGCGCCCGGTGCTGCACGAGGTGTTGATCACGGGGTTGATGGTGGTCACGACGCCGATCACCCTCATGCTGCTGGCGCGCGCGGCGCTGTATCGCGACCGCACGGAAGGCAACGACGACGTGCCGCCCTCGGCCTGAGGCTCCTCATGGACGCACCCGGCGGGCCACCTTCAGCCGCGCCGGGTTTGCCGATGCGCCGGTCGGCCGTCCCTCGTTCGGTCAGGCCCGGCCGACGGGGCCGGCGGGCTTCGCGACGGCCGGGGTCCGCAGGGCGTTGGCGACGGTGTAGAGGCCGCTGGCCGCGAACACGGCGAGGACGGTGCCGAAGCCCAGGACGGCAAGGGCCAGCGCGGCGAGCAGAAGGGTGTCCATGATCGTCTCCGGTGAAGGTCGTTCCGAAGACGCTAATCCCGCCGGCCCGCCCCACCCTTGAGGCAGGTCAAGGGCCACCCGATGTCACAGCAGGACGCCGCCACGACGCCGATGCCGATGCCGACGCGACAACGCACCATCAACCCCGCTGGCTGCGGGTCAGGCCGATGCGGATGGCGTCGCCCCGGTTGCGGGCGCCGATCTTGTTGAAGATGTTGCGCAGGTGGATTTTCACCGTCACCTCGGAAATGCCGAGGCGGGCGGCGATTTCCTTGTTCTTGCTGCCGGCGAGCAGCGCGTCGAACACTTCCGCCTCGCGGGCGGTCAGATCGTCGGTGACGGGCGTCAGGTCGCCGTCCGGCTCCGGTACAAGGTCGTCGCCGTAGTCCACCATCAGCGATTTGGGAATGTAGCGCTGACCGCGCAGGATGCTGTCCAGCGCGCGCATCAGCTCGCCCCCGCGCAACGTCTTCGGAATGAAGCCGGCGCAGCCGGTGCGGAGCGCCGCGCGGATGTCGGCGCGGTTGGTGCTGCCCGACATGATGGCGACGGGCACGCGCGGCAGTTCCTCCATCATCCGGGTCAGGCCGGACAACCCCTGCATGCCCGGCATGTGCAGGTCGAGCAGGATGAGGTCGAAGACCGGGGGAGTCAGTGCACGCGCGCGGGCCTGGGCGAAATTCGCGACAATCTCCACCCGCACCCCGTCGCGGGCGCGTTCGAGGTAGAATTTCGCCATCTCGGCGAACAGGTCATGATCGTCGGCCAACAGAATGCGCATCTCGTGCCTTCGCACGGGGGTGGTGGCGCAGACTAAGCCGAGTGCATTAAAATTGTGTTGCCGCCTTCACCCTTCGCCCGTCATCCCCCACCCGGCACCGTCATAGTCTGTTCCAGCGCCTTCATGGTCTGCTCCAGCACCTCCGTGGCCTGCCCGATCCTGTCCAGCACGCGGCCCGACAGCGCCGGGATGGCGTCCAGCCGCCGCCGCCGGCAGGCGCGTTCAAGCTCCCCGGCGGCCTCGGCCAGCGCGTCCAGGCCGAAGGAGCCGGCCATGGCCTGCATCTCGTGCGCCTGGCGGAAGATGGCGTCGCGCTCCCCAGCCTCGCGGAACGCCTCGGCGCGCTTGGGCAGTTCGCGCAGGAACACGCCGATCAGGTGTGCGGCGCCGTCGCGGCCGACGACCTCCACCAACTCGTCCACCGCGATCCGGTGCGCGGCCTCGGTCCATTCCGACACGTAGCGCCTTGGGGTCGCCATGGTCAGGCCGCGGCGTCGATGGGCTGGAGGCCGTTGGTCAGCGTGTCGAACACCCGCCGGAAGGCGGGAGAGGCCGCGCTGTCCTCATCGAAGCGCAGGTGGAGGCGGTTGCCGTCCACGACCATGACGAAGCAGGCCAGTTCGGCCGTGTGGCGGTCCAGGCGCAGCGTGGCCTGGGCGCCTTCCGGCACCGTTTCGGCGCACAGCACCATGGCGCCGCCGAGCGACAGGTTGCTGAGGGTCACCGGCTGCCGCGTTCCGTTGACGGCCAGCGTGCCGGCCTCGTCCACGCGGTAGCGGGGGAGACGGCGGCGGTCGGCGTCCCCGGTGGAGGTGCGCACGACGCGGACCAGCACGCGGCGCAGCGCCTCGATGCTCTGCGCGACCTCGCCCGAGCCTTCCTTGACGTGGGCGGCCTGGGAACCGGTGATCTCCGCCTCCTGCGACACGGCGGCGATGCGGTTGGACACCTCCTGCGCGGCGGAGGAGGTCTCGATGACGTTGCGGCTGATTTCCTGGGTGGCGGCGGCCTGCTCTTCCATGGCGGCGGCAATGGAGCCGGCGATCTGGTCGATCTCGCCGATGGTCGCGCCGATCTCCTCCACCGCCCCGACCGCCTGGGTGGTGACGGCCTGGATCTCGGAGATCTGGCGGGTGATCTCCTCGGTCGAGCGGGCGGTCTGGTTGGCGAGGTTCTTGACCTCCTGCGCGACCACGGCAAAGCCTTTCCCCGCCTCGCCGGCCCGCGCCGCCTCGATGGTCGCGTTCAGCGCCAGCAGGTTGGTCTGGCCGGCGATGTCCTGGATCAGGTTGACCACCTCGCCGATGCGGCCGACCGCCTCGGACAGCGAACGGATGGTCGCCTGGGTGCTCTGGCCGTTTTCCACGGCGCGGCGGGTGACCGCGCTGGAATGGGCGACCTGGGAGGAAATCTCGCGGATCGAGGCGGCCAGCTCCTCGCTGGCGGCGGCGACGGTCTGCGCGTTGGCCAAGGCCTGATCGGCGGCGGCGGCGACGGTCTGCGCGTTGACGCTGACCCGTTCGGCCGAAACGGACATGCCCTCGGCGTCCTGCACCATGCTGCCGGTGTTGCGGGCGACGCCCTCCACGGCGCGGCCGGCCTCGCGCTCCACGGTGGCGGCCATGTTCTCCAGCGCGGCGCGGCGGTCCACGGCGGCCTGCCGGTCGCGTTCCACCCGCTCCTGCACCGAATAGGCGATCTTGGCCTTCAGCGCGCGCAGCAGCGAGGTCACGCGCTGGAATTCCGGCGTCTTAGGCATCTCGATCTCATGCAGCACGTCGCCGCGCGCGATGGCGTCGAAATGCACCTCGAACCGGCCCAGAGAACGGCGCACGGCGGCGATCAGCAGCCAGCCGAAGAGAACCGCCGCCAGCACGCTGCCCAGCACGACGGCGATGGATTGGGCGACCCGCGCGCGGTAGTCGGCCTCGGCGACGGCGACCGCCTCACCGCCGAGGCGGATCTGCATCGCCAGAAGCTCCTTGTTCGTGGCGTGCGCCGCCTGGAACTGCGGCACCAGGATGGTGCGATGGAGCCGCTCCAGGGCCAGGGCGTCGCCGTCCTGGGCCAACTTCAGCGCCGGTTCCAGCCCGTCGCGCACGAAGGCGGCGCGCAGATCGTCGAAGCGCTGCCCCAGCGCCCGCTCGTCCGCCGTCAACTCGGTCGCCAGATACTTGTCCCACTGCTGCGACACCTGGGCGATGTTGTTCCGGATCTTGGCCGCGCGGCCGTCGATGGTGGCGCGGTCGGCGCCGTCGCGCAGGTCGATGACCAGCAGCGTCGCCTGCTGAAGGTTGTCCTGCATGCGGTCCACGATGTCGCCCAGCTGGCCGGCGGCCATCGTCCGGTTCTCGTACACGTTGCGCAGCGCGTCCTTGGAGCCGGCCATGCCGGACAGGCCCAGCCAGCCGACCAGCGCCATCATCAGGATCAGCAGGCCGAACAGGGCGGACAGCCGGCCGCTGACGCTGTTGCGGATGTCGGTCAGGCGCGGGCCGAGGCCGGTGGGCACGGCGGCGCCTTCGCGGATGCACAGGCCGGCGGCCTGCTTGTTGCGGAAGCGCGCGTAGACCTGCTCCGCCGCCGCGATCTGCGCGCGCGAGGGCTTGGAGCGGATGGAGACATAGCCAGTGACCGTCCCGTTCTCGACCAGCGGCGTCACGTTGGCGCGGACCCAGTAGAAGCCGCCGGACTTGGTCCGGTTCTTCACCAGACCTTCCCACGGGCGCCCCGACTTGATCGTGGTCCAAAGGTCGGCGAAGGCCTCCTGCGGCATGTGCGGGTGGCGCACGATGTTGTGCGGCGCGCCGATCAGCTCCGCCTCGGAATAGCCGCTGATGGTGACGAAGGCGTTGTTCACGAAGGTGATGCGCCCGCCCGTGTCGGTGCGGGAGACCAGCAGCTCGCCATCGGACAGTTCGGTCTCTCGGTCGTTGACCGGCTCGTTCAATCGCATCGCTCCGCACCTTCCATGAACCACAGGATGCCTCGTATAATCAGCGTTGTCATGGATTGGACCCATACAAAAGGGTTAAAGCGCCTTGTGCTGAAAAGTCACAGGCGGGCGGCGCGGCCGCCGGTCGCCTTCAGGGACTCGGCGGGATCGTTCTCGACCGGCAGCACGCGGATTTTCGCCGGGCCGGTCATGAAAGGGCGTCTGCGATGACGGCGCCGGCCGGCGCGGCGAAGGGCGACTCCGCCTCCACGCGGTTGCGGCCCCCCGCCTTCGCGCGGTAGAGCGCGTGGTCGGCGCGGCCGAGCGCCTGTTCGATGGAGGCGTCCTGGGCGACGCAGGGCGAGACGCCGACGCTGACGGTCAGGCAGCCGCCGCCGGGGCGGTTCACCGGAACCGGAATTCCGGCGAGCGCGGCGCGCAGCCGTTCCGCCACCTCCAGCGCGTCGGGCAGCGCGGTTTCGGCCAGCAGGATGCCGAACTCCTCCCCGCCCAGCCGGCCGATCAGGTCGCTGTCGCGCAGCTCCCTCCGGCAGACGGCGGCGACCGCCTTCAGCGCCTGGTCCCCCTCCGCGTGGCCGTGCGTGTCGTTGATCCGCTTGAAGTGATCGACGTCCAGCATCAGCACCGTCGCCGGCCGGCCGTAGCGGCGCAGGCGGGCCAGCTCGCGTTCGGCGCTCTCCAGGAAATGGCGGCGGTTGAGCAGGCCGGTCAGGCCGTCGGTGGTGGCGAGGCGCAGCAACTCGTCCTCGAAACGGCGGCGCTCGGTCACGTCCCGGATCACGGCGGTCAGCAGCATGCCGTCCCCCCCGGTCTCCTTGGAGATGGAGACCTCCACGGGGAATTCCCGCCCGTCGGCGGTGAGGCCGACCACCTCCGGCCGGCCGTCGGCAGCCTGCGCCATGGGGGCGGAACCCTTGAAGCGCTCCATCAGCCCATCGTGCGTCGCGTGGAACCGGTCGGGGATCAGGCGGTTCAGCGGCTGCCCCAGGATCTCCCCGGCGCGGTAGCCGAACATCCGCTCGGCCGCCGGGTTGAACAGCGTGATGCGGTGCTGCCCGTCGGCCACCACGATGGCGTCCTGGGCGAGCGCGATGACGTTGTGCAGGCGCTGTTCGGACTGGCGCAATTGCTCCTCCAGCCGTTTGCGCGCGATGGCGTAGCGGATGGCGCGCTTCAGCGCCGGGCCGTCGGTTTCGCCCTTGAACAGATAGTCCTGCGTCCCGGCGGCCATGGCGGAGACCGCGAAATCCTCGTCGTCGTGGCCGGTCAGCACGATCAGCGGCACGGCGGGCGCCGCCTCGCGCATTCGGCGGATGGTATCGAGCCCGACGGAATCCGGCAGCGACAGGTCGAGCAGGACCACGTCGCAAACCTGCCCGTCCAGCCATTCCAGCGCGGCGGCCAGCGCGGTGACGTGCGACAGGAGAAACCGGCCGCCGAACGATTTCAGGGCGACGCGCACCAGCCCGGCGTCCGCCGGGTCGTCCTCCACCAGCAGGACCTTGATGACGCGCCCCTGGGTGCCGTGCCCCTGGCGCGTCTGGTTGGAGGCGTTGGAAGACATCACTTCGCCAGCCTCACCACGTTGAACCAATAGTCCTCCAGGCTCCGGATGACGTCGAAGAAGTCCTGGACGTCCATGGGCTTGGTCACGAAGCTGTTGGCGCCCAGCAGATAGCTGGCCTCCACGTCGTGCTCGATGTCCGAGGTGGTCAGCACGACCACGGGGATGGCGCGCAGATCGGGGTCGTTCTTGACCTCCTGCAACACCTGCCGGCCGTCCAGCCGCGGCATGTTGAGGTCGAGCAGGATCAGGTTCGGCCGCCGGGCGTCCGCGAACCGCTCGCCCCGGCGGCGCAGGAAATCGATGGCCTCCGCCCCGTCCTTGGCGTGATCGACCGTGCACAGGATCTTGCCGTCCCGGATGGCCCGCTTCACCAGTCCGGCGTCGGCCGGATCGTCCTCGACCAGGAGGATGCGGAAGGGCTCTGGTTGGTCGTCGCTCATGCGGCGGTTCCTTGGTGGGAAGAAGGCTGTGGAAGGGGCAGATGGACGGAAAAGACGCTGCCCTGTCCGGGTTCCGACCGGACGGTGACGCGCCCGCCCAGCCGTTCCGCCATCTTGCGGGCGATGGCCAGGCCCATGCCGGTGCCGGGATGCTCGTCGCGGCGGTGCAGACGGCGGAACACCTGGAAGATCTGCTCGTGGTAGCGGGGCTCGATGCCCATGCCGTTGTCGGCGACGGTCAGCACGTCGAAGCCGCCCTCGCGCTGCGCCTCGACGCGGACCGCCGGCTCCCGGTCGGGATGGCGGTATTCCAGCGCGTTGCCGATCAGGATGACGAAGATCTCCTTCAGCCGGCTCGTGTCGGCCATCACCGCCGGC
>JAEZID010000408.1 GCA_023416195.1 Pseudomonadota bacterium
TGATCGTCGGCGCCTTGGGGAAGCCCTGCATGGAATGCGTCAGCCGCTCCAGGAAGCCGGCGACCTCGATGGGCTGGGTCTCGTTGATGCGGCGGCCGGCGGCGGTGATCGCCATGTCGATGCCGACTTCCCGCGCGCCCTCGATCAGGATGTGCGGGTCCTTCTCCAGGCAGGGGCCGCCGACCGGGCCGGGCAGCGGCAGGTTGGTGCGCGGGTAGCCCAGCTTGCCGGCGCGGACCACCTCCAGCGCCGAGACCTCCATGGCGTCGCACAGCCGGGCGATCTCGTTGGCGAAGGCGAAGGTCACATCGCGGTAGGTGTTGTCCACCAGCTTGATCAGCTCCGCCGTCTCCAGGGTGGAGACCTTGACCGTGGTCGGGGTGAGGAAGCCGAAGATCTGCGCGGCGCGGGCCGCCACCTCCATGCTCTCCGCCCCGATGATCTGCGGCAGTTGGTTCAGCTCGATCAGCGCCTGGCCTTCCAGCGTGCGCTCCGGGCAGAAGGCGATGTCGAAGCGCTTGCCGGTGGCCCGTAGGATCGGCGCCACGACGTTGCGGGTGGTCCCCAGCTTGACCGTGGAGCGCAGGATGACGAGGTCGCCGTCGTGGATGCGCTCGGCCACCTGCCGGGTCGCCGCCTCGATCATGTCGGTGCGCACCCCGCCGTCGCGGCCCAGCGGCGTGCCGACGGTGATGATGAAGACGCTGCAACGCGCGCACTCGTCCGGCGTCCGGCCGAAGGTGAAGCGGCCGCGCGCCGTGACGTGGCGGAGCTTTTCGGTCAGGCCCGGCTCGTGAAAGTGCGGGATGCCGCGCGCCAGCTTGTCGAGCACCTCGCCGCGGACCTCCACGCCGTGCACCTGGAAGCCGGCGTCGGCCATGGCGACGGCCAGCGTCAGACCGACGTAGCCGAGGCCCAGGACACAGACGTTTCGGTCAGGAAAGGATTTTGGGAGCATATTCTTTCGTTCCTGCCTTTATTTTGCGCATGCATCCAAAGGTGCCGACCCTTGCGCCGCCCGCGCTTGCCAAGGTCGAACGTTCCGCGCTGCGGCAATGTTCCAAACTTCTTGGATACGAGAAGAGGCTAGGCTGTTGATCGGTCGATATTTTCTTCGGATTACTACGGAGCGCTGAGAAGCGGCTTTTTAGAGTTTTGGTTGCCTTCTTGGAGGTAAGGGCGCCCCCTCAGGCTGTTGTCCCGATGAGACGGCGCAGGCGCGACGGGCGTACCAGCCCCGTCATCAGCACCCCCAACGCATAGACCCCGACCAGCGCCAGCCCGCCGGCCAGAACGACGGCGATCGGCTTGTGCGGGGCCAAGGCAGAAGGCAGGACGTGGGCCAGCGCCAGCGTCGCGGCCATCGCCGCCGCCCCGCACAGGGCCGCGCGGGCGATGATGCCGAGGTAGAGCTGCCCCACCGCGCGCCGGTGCTGCCACGCCAGCCCGGCCATGGCGGTCAGTTCGGCGATCACGGTGGCCGTGGCGGCGCCCTCGATTCCCCAGCGCGGGATCAGGATGGCGTTGAGGACGGCGTTGGTGGCGCCGCCGATCAGGATGGCGGTCATGTAGCCGGTCTGCCGGTGCCAGACCAGCAGCGGGTTGCCCAGCGCCATGTTCACGTGGACCACCGCCACCGACACCATCAGCAGGCGCAGCGCGTCGGCGGCCGGCGTGTAGGCCGGGCCGTAGATCAGGCCGAGGATGGCCGGCGCCAGGGTGATCCCGCCGGCGGAGATCAGCGCCCCGACCGACAGCATCGTCGCGGCGTAGTCCCGCATGCGCTCGCGCATCCGCTCGGTGTCGCCGTAGGCGGCGGCGAGCTGCGGCATGAAGGCGCTCATGACGATGTTGGCGGCGGTCAGCGACAGGACCAGCAGCTTGGTCGCCGCCGCGTACCAGCCGACCTCCGTTTGCGGCGCCATGAAGCCCAGCATCACGAGGTCGAGGTGCGAGAACAGCGCCCAGGCGAAGACGCTGACCGCCATCGGGGCGGAGACCTTCAGGATTTCCCGCCACACCCTCAGGTCCACGCGGGGCCGCAGCCGGCCGAAGTCGCGGCGGTAGCGGACCAGCATCAGCGCCGCGTTGACCAGGAAGGACCCGCCGGTGATGGCGGCGGCGACGGCCACGTCCTCCGGCCCGCGCACCAGGATCAGCATGGCGGCCATGATGCCGAGCGAGGTGCCGATCTCCCGCACGGCGATGACGCCCATGCGCTCGGTCGCCTGATAGACGAAGTCGAGGACCAGGGCGTTGCCGAGCAGCTGGACCGCCTGGACCAGCAGCACCGCCTTCACCAGGGCCGGCTTGTCCAGCGCCAGGACGAACAGGGCGTAGAGCCCGCCGACCAGCAGCGCCAGCAGGGTCCGCAGGGTCAGCACATGCTCGGCGAGATCGGGCGCCTGGGAACGGTCGCGGGCGATCTCGCGGACGGCGTAGGTGGACAGGCCCAGATTCACGAACAGCGCCGCGTAGGCCAGCATCGAGGTGCCGAAGCCCAGGATCCCGAAGCCGTCCGGCCCCAGCGCGCGGGCGATCCAGGCGGTGGTGACGAGTCCGCTCAGCAACGTGGCGACCCGCGCCACGGCCAGGGCGCGGATGTTCAGGAAGATGCGACGTCCGGCGGTCATGTCCCATGTCCGAAGCGCCGGCCAGCGGGCCCCCACCCAACCCTCCCCCACCTTACGGCGGGGGAGGGCCTTTCTCCTTCCCCCGCGAAGTGGGGGAAGGTCGGGATGGGGGCCCAATCGGCCGGACTTTCGCAAAAAAAAGGCGGTCAGTTCGCGTAGTAGCGGCGGTAGCCGTGGTAGCGGCCGCTGTCGGGGAACTCGTACTGGGCGTGGCGGCGGATATCGACCTGCGAGAACAGGACGCCGACCACCTCGCCGCCCGCCTCGACGATCTCCTTGAGGCCGGCCATCGCCGTCTCGCGCTTGGTCTTGCCCCAGTGGACGACGAAGACGGTCTGGTCGGCCAGCGCGGTCAGAAGCTTGCCCTCGGACACCGCCAGCACCGGCGGCGAGTCGAGGATCACCCGGTCATACTCCAGCGCCAGCCGCGAGATGAGCTGGTGCATCCGGCTCGACCCCAGCATGTCCTGCGGCAGGGCGGACCCCCGGCCGGAGGCGATGAAGTGAAGGCCGGTGCGCGGGTCGGTCTGGATCACCTCCGACGGGGCGCATTCGCCGGACAGCACCTCGTACAGGCCGCGCCGGTTCTCCATCTTCAGCATGTCGTGCAGGGCCTTGCGGCGCATGTCGCAGTCCAGAAGGATCGTCTTCTGGCCGGAGTTGGCGCAGATGCGGGCGAAGGCGGCGGCGATGGAGCTTTTGCCCTCGCCGGGCACGGAGGAGCTGAACAGGATCACCCGCTGGTGCCCGTCCGGGTTGGCGAGCAGCAGCGTGGTGCGCAGGTTCTGCATGGACTCGGCGAAGGCCGACAGCGGCTTGTCGATGGCGTAGGCGGCCGGCGAGCCGCCGAAGCGCGGGATCGACGGCACGATGCCCAGCGAGCGCACGCCGGTCGCCGTTTCGAACTGGTGCGGGCTGCGGAAGCCCTTCTCCGACTGCTCGCGCAGCAGGGCCAGCAGGACGCCCAGCGTGCCGGACGCCAGCAGGGCCAGCAGGACGATGATCTTCTTGTTGGGCTGCGACGGGTTCAGCGGGATCGCCGCTTCCGACACCACGCGGGCGTCGGGCTGCTGGATATCGTTCTGGCCGGCGATCTCCTGGAAGCGGGTCAGCAGCGCCTCGTACATGGTCTGGGCGGTCTCGGCGTCGCGCTCCAGCGTCTTCAGCGCCACGGTGGACTGCTGCTGCTGGTCGCGCTGCGCCTGCAACTGGTCGAGGCTGGCCTTCAGCCCCGCCTCGCGCCCGCGCGCCAGCTCCAGCTCGTTGCCGAGATTCTGGACGATGCGGTTCACGTCCGCCCGGATCTGGCCCTGCAGGTCGCGCAGCTCGCTCTGCAACGCGGTCAGGGTCGGGTGCTTGGAGCCGTAGCGGTTGGTGGCGTCGGCGATCTTGCGCTGAAGCTCGACCTCCTGCTGGCGGAGCGCCTGGATCAGCGGGGAGCCCAGCACGTCGCCGATGGCCGACACGCCGCGCGGGCTCTGCATCAGGGTGGTGACCTCGCGGTACTTGGCCTCGGCCTCCTGCCGCTTGGTGCGGGCCAGCACGTAGTTGGTGTTCAGCTCCCCCAGCTGCTGGGCGAGGATGGTGGTGTCGCCGCCGCCGCCGGCCGAGGTCAGGCCGCTTTCGGCCCGGTACTTCTCGACCGCCTCGCCGGTGGTCTTGGCCTCGCGGCGCAGCTCGGCGATGCGTTCCTCAAGCCAGGCGGTGGCCCGCTTGGACGCCTTGAACTTCTCGTCCAGCTGATCGACCAGATACAGCTCGCCGATGGTGTTGGCGATCAGGGCGGCCTTGCGCGGGTCCTCGCTGTCGAAATTGACGGAGATGACGTAGGACCGCCCCTGCGGCCGGACCGCGAGGTTGTAGAGGAAGGCCTCCACCACCGAGGTTTTCTCGTTGGCGGCCTTTTCCTCCGGCGTTAGCTGGATCTCGGCCCGCTCGCCGCGGGCGGCGTTCCACCAGGAATCCGGCAGCCAGGTCTTGGGGTAGAGATAGGCCAGCCAGTCCGTCGTCTCCGGGCGCAGCGCCGCGTTGAATTCGGGGTCGTTCATCAGGCCGAGCTTGGCGACCACCTTCTCGGCGAAGGCCGGCGACTTCAGGATCGCCACCTCGCTTTGCAGGGCGCCGAGTTCGGTGGACAGGCCGGTGACCACCTCCTGATAGGCGACCACCTTGTTCTTCCGGTGCTCGACCATGATCAGGGTCTCGGCCGTGTAGAGCGGCGTCATGCGCAGCGCCACCAGGGCGGCCAGCCCGGTGCCGAGGACGACCACCGTGCCGATCAGAAGCTTGTGCCGCAACAGCATGCCGGTCGTGCGCCGCACCGCCGTCGCGGCGGCGGCGGACAGGTCGAAGGAGATGGGGCCGGTCTGCCGCCTTGCGGGTTGGTCGTGAACTTCCTGGGTCGCCAAAGCGGATTCCTCCTCGCGAGCCGAACCGCGCCCCAACCGGGGCGTCACGGTTGCCTAGAACGCAACGTTGGCCCGGCCGTTTCATAGGCTTCGTAGGGCATCCGGCGAGGAAGACACGCGCTATGGGTAAGCTTGGCGGGACCGGCTTTTGGATGGGATGGACCGGAAGTGCCCCTTCGCGGATAATGGATACTTCGGACGGGGAGACGGCTATGTCGGCGGTACAGGAGGATTGGTTGCGGGCGTTCCCGGCGCTGGCCGGGCTGGAGCCGGACGCGCTGGACCTGCTCCGCGCCGGCGGCGCGCGGGTGCGGATGCCGCGCGGGACCGTGCTGTTCCAGATCGGCGGGCTGTGCCGCAACTTCCTGCTGATGATCGACGGCAGCGTCCGCGTGCAGATGACGTCCGAGACCGGGCGCGAGATCGTGCTGTACCGCGTGGCCGGGGGCGACACCTGCATCCTGACCACCGCCTGCCTGATGGCGCGGACCAATTACAGCGCCGAAGGCGTGGCCGAGACCGACCTGGACGCCATCGCCCTGGGCGCCCAGCCGTTTCACGAGCTGCTGGCCCGCTCCGCCGTGTTCCGCGACTTCGTCTTCGCCTCCTTCGGCAGCCGGTTGCAGGGGATGATGATGCTGGTCGAGGAGGTGACCTTCGGGCGCATCGACCTGCGCCTCGCCCGCTTCCTGGTGGACCACCGGGACGCGCGGGGCGGGCTGGACACCACGCATCAGGCGCTGGCCGTCGAACTCGGCACCGCCCGCGAGGTGGTCAGCCGCCAGTTGAAGGAGTTCGAGCGGCGCGGGCTGGTCGAGCTGTCGCGCGGCCGGGTCGCCGTGCTGGACGCCGAGACGCTGCTGGCGCCGTCCGAAACCACACGGGAAGCCGTGTGACTCCGTCACAGACGATGGCGGCGGGGCGGGCGTAGAACGGGGCGATCGTTCCTTCACTCCGCTCCGAGAGGTGCTTCCATGTCCATCAATGTCGGTCCTGTCGACCGCGCGCTGCGCGCCATCGTCGGTCTCGTCCTCATCGCCCTGGTGTTCGTCGGCCCGCAGACCGCCTGGGGCTGGATCGGGTTGGTGCCCCTGCTGACGGCGGTCATCGGCTTCTGCCCGGCCTACACCCTGTTCGGCATCAAGACCTGCCCGCTGAAGAACTGAGCCTCGCTCTTTCCGGGGCGGAGAGAGCCGCTCACGCCGCGCGCTTCAGGAAGACGCCCGGTCCCGTTTCGTCCGACGACGCCAACAGGATGCCGGCGTCCTCCAGCGTCCGGATGATCTGCTGTTCCGATCCCTGGTGCAGCTCATGCCGGCCCTTTTCGAAATCCCGGATGGTGCTGCGGGACAGGCCGGAGCGTTCGGCGAGTTCGTCTTGCGTCCAGTTGAGGAACCCGCGTGCCGCCCGGCATTGGCCGGGAGTCAGCAGCTTCGTGGTGGGCATTGTCACACGGTGAAAAATTTCAACCATTTTGGTTGAAATAAGCGGGGGCGTGACCATTTTCAAGGGCACCCCATCCCGCTGCCTTTCCACCCGCCCGGAGCGCCATGCATTACGGCCCCCTGATCGCTATTCTCGTCGCCGGATTCGGCGCCGCCTTCCTCTTCGGTGCCTTGGCCCACCGGCTGCGCGCTTCGCCGCTGGTGGGCTATCTGCTGGCCGGCGTGGCGGTCGGGCCCTTCACGCCGGGGTTCGTGGCGGACCAGGGGCTTGCCAACGAACTGGCGGAAATCGGCGTGATCCTGCTGATGTTCGGCGTCGGGCTGCATTTCTCGCTGAAAGACCTGCTCTCGGTGCGGAAGGTGGCGGTTCCCGGCGCTGTGGTGCAGATCGCCGTGGCGACGCTGCTGGGCGTCGGCCTCGCCACGATGCTCGGCTGGTCGCTGGTGTCGGGCCTGATCTTCGGCCTTGCCCTGTCGGTCGCCAGCACGGTCGTTCTGCTGCGGGCGCTTCAGGAGCAAAGGCTGGTCGAGACGGAACGCGGGCGCATCGCCGTCGGCTGGCTGATCGTCGAGGATCTGGCGATGGTGCTGGCGCTGGTCGTCATTCCGGCGGTCGCCGGCGCCGTGAACGGGACCGGCGGGGGAGACGGGCCGTTCGGGCTCGGCCTGACGGGCACGCTGCTGGTGACGTTCGCCAAGGTGTCGGCCTTCGTGGCCTTCATGCTGGTCGTCGGGCGGCGGGTGATCCCGTGGGTGCTCCACTGGGTCGCCCACACCGGCTCGCGGGAGCTGTTCCGGCTGTCGGTGCTGGCCATCGCGCTCACCGTGGCTTTCGGCGCTTCGGCCCTGTTCGGCGTGTCCTTCGCGCTCGGCGCCTTCTTCGCGGGCATGATCCTGAACGAGTCGCCGCTGAGCCATCGGGCGGCGGCGGAGACGCTGCCCCTGCGCGACGCCTTCGCCGTGCTGTTCTTCGTGTCGGTCGGCATGCTGTTCAACCCGGCCATCCTGGTCGAGGCGCCGCTGGAACTCGCCGCGACGCTGGCGATCATCCTGGTCGGCAAATCGGTCGCCGCCTTCTTCATCGTGAAGGCCTTCGGGCGCTCCACGGGGACGGCGCTGACCATCTCGGCAAGCCTGGCGCAGATCGGCGAGTTCTCCTTCATCCTCGCCGGACTCGGCGTCGCGCTGGACGTGCTGCCGCCGGTCGGGCGGGACCTGATCCTGGCGGGCGCCATCCTGTCGATCCTGATCAACCCGCTGCTGTTCGCCGTGAACGCCCGGATCGTTCCGGCGGAACCGGAAGAACCCGGCGATCAGCGCGCCGAGCCCGTGCCGGCGGCGCCGGAGCGGCATGTCGTGCTGGTCGGTTACGGCTGCGTCGGGGCGATGGTCGGCGCCGGCCTGCGCGACGCGGGGGTGCCCTTCGTCGTGATCGAGGACCGGGCCGAGCCGGCCCAGGCCGCGCGCGAGGATGGCGCCGAGGTGTTGATGGGCAACGCGGCCGATCCGGAGGTCCTGAAGGCGGCCGGCCTGTCCACGGCCAAGCACCTGATCGTCGCCATCCCGGAGACGTTCGAGGCCGGGCAGGTGGTCGAACAGGCGCGGGCCGCGAACCCGCAGCTGGAAATCCTGGCGCGCGCCCATTCCGCCGCCGAGGTGGAGCATCTGACCAAGTGCGGGGCGACCCACACCATCCTGGGCGAGCGGGCGATCGCGCGCGCCCTGCTCGCCCTGGTGTCCGCCGGGCTGGCGCCGGCCGGGCGCACGACGCGGGCGCGCGGCGCCATGGTGGTGCGCCGAGCGGTGTGAAACGCGGCTCAAGGCTTAAATAAAAACGCCCCTTCCGCAAGGAAAGGGGCGCATTCTTTCGTTGGCAGGCAAATAAAAGCTTCAGCCGCGCGGGGCGTGCTTGTTGAGGATGCGTTGCAACGTGCGGCGGTGCATTTTCAGGCGGCGGGCCGTTTCGGACACGTTGCGGTCGCATTGCTCGAACACGCGCTGGATGTGCTCCCACCGCACGCGGTCGGCCGACATCGGGTTTTCCGGCGGCGAGGGCAGCGGACGGCCGTCGGCCAGCAGGGCCTGTTCCACGGCGTCGGCGTCGGCGGGCTTCGGCAGGTAATCCACCGCGCCGGCCTTCACGGCGGCCACCGCCGTGGCGATGTTGCCGTAGCCGGTCAGCATCACGATGCGTGCGTCCGGGCGTGCGTCGCGCAAAGCCTTGACCACGTCCAGGCCGCTGCCGTCGGCCAGCCGCAGATCGACCACCGCGAAAGCCGGGGCCGATTCCTGCGCGACGTCGATCCCAAGCTGCACGGTGTCCACCGCGACCACGTTGAAACCGCGCTTTTCCATGGCGCGTGCCAGGCGAATGCGGAACGGAGCGTCGTTGTCAACGATGAGGAGGCTGCGGGTAACGTCACCCGTGAACGTCAGCTTGGCGGTCTCGCCCGTTGGACTCTCGTCCGTGGTCATAGCGCTGTCCACCACTAGTCCTCTGGTTCTAATGCACCACGTTCCCAGCGTACGACAACTCGCGCGCCGCCGCTACGATTATTGCTATAGGCGACAATCGCCCCGGTTTTCTCAAGCAGCGTTTGCGCAATGAAAATGCCTAGTCCCATATGTCCCGAACGTTCATTGCGCGCGGACAGGTACGGTTCGCCGATGCGGCCCAGCAGGTGGTGGGGATAGCCGGGGCCGTCGTCCATCACCGTGACCGTGACGGCGCGGTTGTCCCACGCCGCCGTGACGGTGACCCGGCGCTTGGCGAACTGGTGCGCGTTCTGGATGAAGTTGCCGAGGCCGTGGATGACCTCCGGGCTGCGGCGGAAGACCGGCTCCTCGGTGTCGTCGCCGGGGGAGCGCTCCACCACGAACATGATGTGCCCCAGGCGGTGCGGCGCGGCGGCGGCGTCGATCAGCGCGGTCAGGGGCAGCCGCTCGAACGGGTCGCCGCCGTCGGCCTCCGGCTTGCGGGCGAGGTCGGCCAGGATCTCGCGGCAGCGCATCACCTGGCTTTGCAGGAGGGTCACGTCCTCGCTGTGCGGGCTGTCGGGGGGAAGCTCGCGCGCCAGCTCCTTCGCCACCACGGCGATGGTGCCGAGCGGCGAGCCCAGCTCGTGCGCGGCGGCGGCGGCCAGCGCGCCCAGCGAGGACAGGCGCTGTTCGCGGGCCAGCGCCACCTGGGTGGCCGACAGCGCCTCGGCGAAGCGGCGCGCCTCCTCCGCCACGCGGAAGACGTAGCCGGAAATGAAGGTCGCGGAGACGGACAGCGACAGCCAGATGCCGAAGGCGTAGAGCGGGGCGACCGCCGGCATCGGCTCCGGCCAGGGCAGCGGGAAATGCCACAGCGCCAGGATGGTCAGGCAGATGAGGTTCAGCCCGGTCAGCAGGACCACGCTGTAGCGCGACAGGATGGCGGCGGCCACCGTCATCGGCGCCAGCAGCAGGATGGCGAAGGGGTTGGCGAGGCCGCCGGTCAGGTACAGCAGCAGCGTCAGCTGCAACATGTCGTAGCCGAGATACAGCGCGGCGTCCCGGTCGGCCAGCCGCAGCCGCCCGCCGCGCTGGGCCATCGCCACCATGTTCAGCAGCACCGACGCGCCGATGGCCGCCATCACCGGCCCCAGCGCCAGCGGGAAGGACAGCACGAACTGCACCATCACCACGGTCGCCAGCTGCCCGATGACCGCGATCCAGCGGATCAGGATCAGCGTGCGCAGCGTGACGCGCCCGTCCAGATTGGTCCAGACGGCCGGGGCCAAGGCAACGGCGTGGCGCGCGGCGGCGAAAGTCATGGCGTGTTCCCTGCGTGGCCGCTTGGGCGCGGCGCCGTTGTTTTATCGAATGCTGTTTTGCCACTCTGGCGATTGCGCGCCAAGCGGCCATATTCAACAGCCATGAAAAGCTCCGACAATCGTTTATCCGACAATCAGAACGCCATTGCTGCCGCCATTCGCGTCGAGGGCCTGACCAAGCGGTTCGGCACCGCCCGGTCCGGCGAGGTCACCGCCGTGGACGCGATCTCCTTCACCGTGGCGAAAGGGTCGGTCACCGGGCTGCTGGGCGGCAACGGGGCGGGGAAGACCACCACCATCTCCATGCTGCTGGGGCTGCTGCTGCCCACGGCCGGCACGGTGGAGGTGCTGGGGGTGGACATGGCGCGCCACCGGCACGCGGTGCTGCCGCGCATGAACTTCTCCTCGCCCTATGTGGAGCTGCCGCACCGGCTGACCGTGCGCGAGAACCTCGTCGTGTACGCGCACCTGTATGGGCTGACCGGGGTGAAGCGGCGGGTCGAGGAGCTGGCCGAGCATCTGGACCTGACCCGCTTCCTGGAGCGGCCGTCCGGCGGGCTGTCGGCCGGGCAGAAGACGCGCGTGGCGCTGGCCAAGGCGCTGCTGAACCGGCCCGAGGTGCTGCTGCTGGACGAGCCGACCGCCTCGCTCGACCCCGACACGGCGGACTGGATCCGCACCTATCTGGAGCGCTACCGGTTCGAGTCGGGGGCCACGATCCTGCTCGCCTCGCACAACATGCTGGAGGTGGAGCGGCTGTGCGACCATGTGCTGATGATGCGCCAGGGGCGGATCGTGGACCAGGGGGCGCCGGCCGCCCTGCTGGCCCGCTACGGGCGCGGCACGCTGGAGGAGGTGTTCCTCGACATCGCGCGGGCGCGCACGGATGCGGAGAAGGAGGCGGCCGATGCGGCGGAGTGATGCCATGACGGCGCCGGACTTCGCCCACAACCCCAGCTTTTCCGTGCGCCGCGTCGGGGCGATGGTGCTGCGCTACTGGTATCTGCTGCGCGGGTCGTGGCCGCGCTTCCTGGAGCTGGCCTACTGGCCGACCATGCAGATGATTCTGTGGGGATACATCAACCAGTTCATGGCCTCCTCCAGCGCCTGGGTGGCGCAGGGGGCGGGTGTGCTGGTCAGCGCGGTGCTGCTGTGGGACGTGCTGTTCCGGGGGCAGCTGGGCGTGTCGGTGTCGTTCCTGGAGGAGATGTGGTCGCGCAACCTCGGCCACCTGTTCGTCAGCCCCCTGCGGCCCGGCGAGTGGGTGGCGGCGCTGTTCACCATGAGCCTGATCCGCACCATCATCGGCGTCGTGCCGGCGGCGCTGCTGGCGATCCCCTTCTTCGGCTATTCGGTGTTCAGCTTAGGATTGCCGCTGGCCGGCTTCTTCGCCAACCTGATCGTGTTCGGCTGGTCGCTGGGGCTGGTGATCGTCGCGCTGATCCTGCGCTACGGCATGGGGGCGGAGGGGCTGGCCTGGATCGTCGTCTTCATGCTGGCGCCGGTCAGCGCGGTCTATTACCCGGTCAGCGTCCTGCCGGAGTGGCTGCAATGGGTGGCGCTGGCGATGCCGCCCGCGCATGTGTTCGAGGGGATGCGCGCCGTCCTCTACAACGGCGTGGTGCGCTGGGACCATCTGGCCTGGGCGGCGGGGCTGAACCTCGT